>JAOUFA010000102.1 GCA_029858545.1 Betaproteobacteria bacterium | reverse complement strand
TCGTCCGCCATCAAACTCTTCCAGGGCCGCTTCGGCCGTGTCGCGCTGCTCGACATGGACGCCCCGCTCGTCAAGCATGCCCATCACCATTGCCACGTGCTGCTCAAGGCGGGCGGCGCCGATAGCGCGTTCGCCGTCCGCGGCGTACGGCAGCCGCTCAGCGACACGACCGCGGTGTTGATCAACGCCTGGGAGCCCCACGCCTACCTGCACGACGCGCCGCAGTCGCAAAACACCCTGATCCTGGCGCTCTACATCGAGCCCGCTTGGCTCGCGGAGATTCAGCGGTCGCTGACGCTGTCGGGCCACCCGCGATTCTTCCCCAGAAATTGCGTCGAAATCGACGCCAGGACCCAACGCATCGTCGACGAATTCGTCATCGAGCTGTGGTGGGCCGACGACATCGCCGCCGCGCGTCTGGAGAACCTGCTGTTCAACCTGATGATCGCCGTGATTGACAGCTATTCGGGGTGGCGCAACATGACCGGACTGCTTCACAGCCGGCCGCGCACCGCGATCGACCCCCGCATCCGGCGCGCGATCTCCCATATGCGCGACAACATCGCGCTCGACTTCGACATGGCCGAGCTCGCCGGCGTGGCCGGCTTGTCGCGCGCGCATTTCTTCTCGCTGTTTCAGAAGGAAACGCAGACCACCCCGGTGCTCTACGCGAATGTGCTGCGCGTGGAGGCCGCGATCCTGCGCCTGACCGAGGAGCAACAACCGGTGGCGGAGATTTCGTGCGCGCTCGGGTTCTCCGCGCCGGGACATTTCTCGCGTTTCTTCCGCCAGCATATCGGCATCACGCCGACCGAGTACCGCAGCGGCGTCAATCTGTTCAATCCTCCCGGCGAAGGGCGTACGTACGCGATCGACGAATTCATCTGAGCGGCGGATTCGCGCCGTCGGCGCATCGCGCGGTGTTGCCGCCGGGCGGGGAAATCGCGCCGCAACATCGAATTCGCCGGACTCGCCGGTCCGAAATCAGACTCCCGGGTAATTCGCCGCACCGACGCGTTCGTCTTGCGGCGTGCGCGCACCAATATACTGTGCGGCTGAAGCTCACCGGCCGCAACGATGCACGTCAACCCCGAATCTCCGGCAGACCGCGACGCGCCCCAGCTCGGGCGCGCGCGCACGCGCCTCGAAGACGCGGCGCTCGTCACCGGCCGCGGCCAGTTCGCCGACGACCTCGGCGTCAAGCCCGGCACGCTGCACGCGGCGATCCTGCGTTCGCCGCACGCTCACGCCGAGTTGCGCGGCATCGATGCCTCGCCCGCACTCGCCTGCCGCGGTGTGCGCGCGGTGCTCACCGGCGCCGACGTGCAGCGCTGGTCGCAGCCGTTCGTCGCGGGAGTCAAGGCGTCGATGCAGCACTGGGCGCTCGCCGTCGACCGCGTTCGCTATGTCGGCGAGCCGGTGGCGGTGGTGATCGCCGAGAACCGCTACCTTGCCGAGGACGCGCTCGACCAGATCGTCGTCGACTACGCGCCCCTGCCGGCGGTGGTCGAGATCGACGCCGCGATTGCCGACGGCGCGCCGTTGCTGCATCCGGCGGCCGGCAGCAACATCGTCAGCGATCGCCGCTTCCGCTACGGCGACCCCGAGCGGGCCTTCGCCGAAGCCGCGCACACCGTCCGGCTGAGCGCGCGCTATCCGCGCAACTCGTGCACACCGATCGAATGCGGGGTGGTGATCGCCGAGTACCAGCCGGCCGACGGCGCCTACGACGTCGTGTCCAACTTCATGGGACCGTTCTCGCTGCACGCCGTGATGGCGTTGGCGCTCAAGGTCGCCGGCAACCGGCTGCGCCACCGGGTGCCGCGCGACTCGGGCGGCAGTTTCGGCGTCAAGCAGTCGGTGTTTCCGGTCGCGGTGCTGATGTGCCTCGCCTCGCGCAAGGCCGCCGCCCCGGTCAAGTGGGTCGAGGACCGCGTCGAACACCTCACCGCCGCCACCTCGGCAACCGCGCGCAACACCGAAATCGAGGCCGCGGTCGACGCGAGCGGGCGCGTGCTCGCGCTGCGCTACGACCAGATCGACGAGGTCGGCGCCTATCTGCGGGCGCCCGAACCCGCGACCTTCTACCGCATGCACGGCAGTCTGACCGGCGCCTACGACATTGCCCACCTCGCCGCGCGCAATCGCGTCGCGCTGCTCAACAAGACGCCGACCGGCCTGGTGCGCGGTTTCGGCGGGCCGCAGGTCTACTTCGCGCTCGAGCGGCTGATGGACCGCATCGCGACCCAGTTGAGCCTCGATCCGATCGAAGTCCGGCGCCGCAATTTCGTGCGGCGCGAGCAGTTCCCCTACCTCGCTGCGGCCGGCGCGCTGCTCGATTCGGGCGACTACCACGCGGTGATGGACGATGCGATCGCCGCGGCCTCGCTCGATGAACTGATCGGCCGTCGCGCGCGCGCGCGCGCCGCCGGGCGCCTCTACGGCATCGGCTGCGCGTCGATCGTCGAGCCGTCGATCTCGAACATGGGCTACATCACCACCGCGCTCACCCCCGAGCAGCGCGCCAAGGCGGGTCCGAAAAACGGCGCGATCGCCGCGGCCACCGTCGCGATCGATCTTCTCGGCGGCGTGACGGTGACGATCGCCTCCGCGCCCGCGGGCCAGGGTCACATGACGGTCTGCGCACAGGTGGTCGCCGACGTGTTCGGGCTCGCGCCCGAAGCCATCGTCGTCAACGTCGAGTTCGATACGCAAAAAGACGCCTGGTCGGTCGCCGCGGGCAACTATTCGAGCCGCTTCGCCGGCGCGGTGGCCGGCGCCGTGCATCTCGCGGCACTGCAGTTGCGCGCGAAACTCGCGCAGATTGCCGCGACGCAACTGAAGTGCGCCCCGCAAGAACTGCGCTTCTCGGGCGGCCGCGTCTTCGCCGCCGGCGCGCCCGACAAGGGGCAGGCCTTCGCGCGCCTCACCGGCCTTGCGCACTGGTCGCCCGCGCTGCTGCCCTCCGGCATGGCGCCCGGCCTGCGCGAGACGGCGTTCTTCACGCCGGAGACGCTCGCCGCGCCCGACGCGCAGGACCGCGTCAACGCCTCGGCCGCGTACGGTTTCGTCTTCGATCTGTGCGGCGTCGAGATCGACCGCGATACCGGTCGGGTGCGCATCGACCGTTACGTCACCGCGCACGATGCCGGACGACTGCTCAACCCGGCGCTCGCCGACGGGCAGATCCGCGGCGGCTTCGCGCAGGGCGTGGGCGCGGCCTTGTACGAGGAGTTCCGCTACGCCGCGGACGGCAGTTTCCAGTCGGGCACATTCGCCGACTACGCGGTGCCGACCTGCTGCGAAATTCCCGATCCGGTGATCGTGCATCGCGAAACGCCCTCGCCGTTTACGCCGCTCGGCGCGAAGGGCATCGGCGAGGGCAACAACATGAGCACGCCGCCGGCGATCGCCAACGCGGTCGCCGACGCGCTGCGACCGCTCGTCGGCGAACTCGACCTCGAACTGCCGTTGACCCCGGCGCGGGTGCTCGCGCACCTCGGCGAGAAAGAGCCCGCGCCGCCCGCATCGCTCGCGCACTTCGCGCGGCCCGCGACGAAATCCCGCGGCGCGGTCGCGCTGCAGGCGAGCGGCCAGGTGGACATCGAAGCGACCCCGGAGGCCGTGTTCGCCGTGCTGCTCGATCCGGCGTCGCTCGCGAGGGTGATTCCGGGTTGCGCGGCGCTCGAGCCCGACGGCCCGAACCGCTATCGCGCCGACGTGACCGTCGGGATCGGCCTGGTGAAGGCGCGCTATGCGGCGCAAATCGCGTTGTCCGAAGTCGATCTCCCGCAGAGTCTGCGTCTTGCCGGCAGCGGCAGTTCCGCGCTCGGCAGCGCAAGCGGCGACGGCCGGTTGCGGCTGGAACGCCGCGCCGGCGGCACGCGTCTGCATTACGACTACGAAGCACAGGTCGGCGGCAGGATCGCGGCGGTCGGCAGCCGCATGCTCGAGGGCGCCGCGCGCAGGGTATTGGCCGAACTGTTCGACTCGCTCGGACGCCAGGCGAGCGGCGCGGCGCGGCTCACCGCGTGGCAGCGCCTGTGGCGATGGCTGGGGCTGCGCCGATGAAGCCCGCCGCCTTCGATCTGCTGCGCGCCGGGAACGCCGACGAGGTCGTCGAGGCGCTGCGCGGCCGCGGCGACGAGGTTCGCATTCTCGCCGGTGGCCAGTCGCTGATGGCGGTGCTGAACCTGCGTCTCGCGCAGCCGCGCGCGCTGGTCGACCTGACCGGCTGCGCCGACCTGCGCGAGGTGCGCAAGGACCGTGCAATGCTGGTGGTGCACGCGGCGGCCACGCAGGCAAGCGTCGAGCGCCGCAAGGAACTGCGCGGCGAGGTGCCGCTGCTCGCCGCGGCGCTACCCTGGATGTCTCACCCGCAGATCCGCAGTCGCGGCACGATTTGCGGTTCGATCGCGCATGCCGACCCGGCGGCCGAGCTGCCGCTGGTGCTCGCTACGCTGGGCGGCGAGGTCGTGCTGCGTCGCGCGCGCGGCCGCAGAACCGTCGCCGCGACCGACTTCTTCACCGGCATGCTGAGCACCGCGCGCAGGCCCGACGAACTGCTTGAATGCGTGCGCTTCCCGCTCGCCGGCGCGGACACGCGCTACGCCTTCACCGAGTTCGCGCTCCGCCACGGCGACTTCGCGCTGGTGGCGATCGCGGTCGCCGAGAACGCGGGCGAACTGCGCATCGGCGTCGGCGGCGTGGCCGACCGGCCGGTGCTGCGACGCTACCCGAGGCTCGACGGCAGCGCGCTCGACGATGCACTGAACGAACTGGCGTGGTCGCTCGATGCCCGCGACGACGCCAACCTGAGCGCGCAGGGGCGCCGCCGGCTCGTGCGCCGGCTTGGCCGCCGCGCGGTGAACGCCGCGCGCGAGACAACGGGCATCGCAGGGAGGACGGCATGAAGCACTATGCGCGGGACACCGAGCATTGGATCGCATTGAAATTGAACGGCGTGCAGCGCCGGGGTCGCGCCGAACCGCGCCTCCTGCTGAGCGACTTTCTGCGCCAGGAACTGGGCGCCACCGGCACCCATGTCGGTTGCGAACACGGCGCCTGCGGCGCGTGCACCGTGCGCATCGACGGCGAACCGGCGCGCGCCTGTCTGACGCTGGCGCTGCAAGTCGAGGGCTGCGCAGTCGAGACCGTCGAGGGTCTCGCCCCGGCGCCCGGTGCGCTGTCGGCGCTGCAGGATGCGTTTCGCCGGCGCCATGCACTGCAATGCGGCTTTTGCACCGCCGGCATCCTGGTCTCGGCCACCGCCTGGATCGAGCGTGTCGCCGCGGGCGAAATCGAAGCAACCGAGGCGGCGGTGCGCGACATGCTCTCGGGCCACCTGTGCCGCTGCACCGGCTATGCGCCGATCGTCGCGGCGATACTCGAAGTCGCCACCGGCGACGCCGCGGAGATCGCCAATGCTTGATCTGGGGAGAACCCTGCTGCAAAGCGTCGAGCGCAATCCGGGTGCCTGCGCACTGGTCGACGGCGGGCTGCGCCTGACCTACGCGCAGTGGCTGGAACGGGTCGGCGGCGCGGTGCGCGGCCTGCATGCGATCGGGCTCAAACGCGGCGACCACCTGCTGGTGGTGCTGCAAAACCGCTGGCAGATGGCCACGCTGCACTGGGCCTGCCAGTTCGCGGGCATCGTCGTCACTCCGCTCAATTGGCGCGCCAAGCCCGACGAGATCGATTACTGCCTGAAGGACTCGGCCGCCGCGGCGATCGTCTACGAACCGGCGGTCGAGTCGGCGCTGGCCGGTTCGGTGCTGGCGCGCGAGGTCACGCGGCTGGGGCTCGACGGCGCCGCCGGCGCGCAGCATGCGCTCGAGGACTTTCTGCGCCCGGATGCCGCGCCGTCGCCGCAGGCGAAGGCCGACGACCTGTCGCTGATGCTCTACACCTCGGGCACCACCGGCAGGCCCAAGGGCGTGCCCAGGCGCCATCGCGCCGAGCGCGCCGCGGCGCTGGCACACGTCGCGCAGAACCTCTATGCCTATGGCGAGCGCACGCTGGGCGTGATGCCGCTGTACCACACGATGGGCGTGCGCTCGCTGCTGGCGCTGGCGCTGCTCGACGGACGCTTCGTCTGCATGCCGAAGTTCGACGCGGCGCAGGCGCTGCGCCTGATCGCGGCCGAGCGCATCACGCACCTGTACCTGGTGCCGACGCTGTATCACGATCTGCTTGCCCATCCGGATTTCCCGCGCACCGATGTCGGCAGCGTGCGCAAGCTCGGATTCGCCGGCGCGCCGATGCACGACGCATTGCTGCAGCGGCTCGATATCGCGTTCAAACCCGAGTTATTCGTCAATCACTACGGCAGCTCGGAGATCTATACCTTCTCCATCAACCAGGCCGCCGTGCAAAAGCCCGGCAGCGCCGGCAAAGCCGGCGTCAACGCGCGGCTGCGCGTGGCCAGGCTCGACGCCTCGGGCCCCGACGATCTCGCGCCACCCGACCACGAAGGCCAGATCATCGCCGATCTCGCCGGCGACGAGGCCTTCGACGCCTATCACAACCGCCCGGACGCGAATGCCAAGGCGCTGCGCGGGGGCTGGTACTTCACCGGCGACACCGGCTACCTCGACCGCGACGGCGATCTGTTCGTCACCGGTCGCGTCGACGACATGATCATCAGCGGCGGCGAGAACATCTCGCCGGTGGACATCGAGTCGGTGCTGTCGCTGCACCCCGCGGTGGACGAAGTCGCGGTCGCGGGTCTGCGCGACGAACGCTGGGGCCAGCGCGTGGTCGCTTTCGTCAAGCCGCGCGCCGGCGCGCCGGCGCAGAACCTCGCCGAGCTGCTCGACGCGCATTGCCGGCAATCCGATCTGGTCAACTTCAAACGCCCGCGCGAATACGTGTTCGTGCGCGAGATTCCCAAGTCGCCGGTCGGCAAGATCCTGCGCCGCATGCTGGTGGCGGGCGAATACGAGCGCAGCGGCTGACCGAACCCTCCCGCACGCCATGACGGCGGCACCCCGACCCCCTCTCACGGAGCCACTGCAATGACATCGAATCTCAAACTGACCGACCTGCCCCACCCGGCGCGCGAACTGCCGCCCGAGCTCGACGGTTTCCGCGTCGAGCTCGACGCCGCGCGCGAACGCGCCGACGTCATCCTCGACCGGCCGCCGTTCAACATCGTCCGGATGCCTCAACGCGAACAGTTGCGCGTGGTATTCGAGGCGCTCGACGCGGACCCGCGCGTGCGCGTAATCGTGCTGCGCGCGAACGGCGAGCACTTCTCCAGCGGGGGCGACATCAAGGGCTTCATGGAAGCGACGCCCGAGCATGTATCCAAGCTCGCCTGGAACATCGCCGCGCCGGCGCGCTGCGGCAAGCCGGTGATCGCGGCGGCGCGCGGCTACTGCTTCGGCGTGGGCTTCGAACTCTCGCTCGCCTGCGACTTCCGGCTCGCCAGCGAGACCGCTTTGTATGCGCTGCCCGAGCAGAAGCTCGGCCAGATTCCCGGCTCGGGCGGCTCGGCGCGGCTGCAGAAGATGGTGGGAATCACGCGCACCAAGGACATCGTGATGCGCTCGCGCCGCATCACCGCCAAACAGGCCTTCGAGTGGGGCGTGGTGACCGAGTGCGTGCCCGACGCGCAGCTGGAGGCGGCCACCGACGCGCTGGTCGAGGAGCTGCGCGCGTTCTCGCCGCTCGCGCAACGCACCGCGAAGAAGCTGCTCAACGATACCGAGGACAGTACGCTGTCGATCGCGATCGAGTTGGAGGGCAACGGCTATTCCCGGCTGCGCAGCTCGCACGATTTCGCCGAGGGCGTGGAGGCCTTCCACGGCAAGCGCCGGCCGAGTTTCAAAGGAGAGTAGTAGCTTTCGCCGCACCCGCGGCACATTTCAACGAGGAGAAGCGGATGAATATCAGGTTGAAGACTTTTAGCACCGCAGTCGGACTGGCGCTCGCATGCACGGCGGCGGCGCAGAACGCGCCGATCCGCATCGGCGTCGTCACGCCGCTGTCGGGCACTTACGCCGGCATCGGCCAGCAGGTCAAATGGGGCCTGGATCTGGCGACCAGTGAAATCAACGCCGCCGGCGGCGTGCTCGGCCGCAAGCTCGAGCTGATTTACGAGGACGAGGAAGCCAATCCGGCGGTCGCCACGCAGAAGGCCGAAAAGCTGTTCCAGGTGAACAAGGTCGATTTCCTGACCGGCACGGTGAACTCCGGCTCCACGCTCGCGGTAGGGCAGGTGGCCGAGCGCAACCAGCGCCTGATCGCCACCACGGTTTCGTTCGCCGACTCGATCACCGGCGAGAAGTGCTCGCCCAACGTGTTCCGCGTCAACGCGCGCGCCGGCATGCAATCGGCGGCGCTCGCGGAGTGGCTCGCCAAGGAAAAGCCCAATGCCAGCGTCTTCTACCTCGGTCCCGACTACGAGATGGGGCGCAGCACCGTGGCCGCGTTCAAGCACGCCGCCGAGGGCAAGGGCGCGAAGACGGCCGGTGAGATCTTCGCTCCGCTCGGCAACAAGGACTACTCGCCGTACTTCGGCCAGATCCGCGCCGCGCACCCCGGCGTGCTCTACACCTCGGTGGCGGGCAACGACACCGTGCGGTTGTTCACGCAGTTGTCGGAATTCGGCCTGGGCCGCAACCTGCAGATCGTCGGCGCCTCGGGCACCGTCACGTCGCAGAACCTGCCCGCGATCGGCAAGGCGGCCGAGGGCTTCGTCACCGGCGTGGGCTACTCGCCGTTGATCGATTCTCCCGAAAACAAGAAATTCGTCGCGGCCTTCCAGTCCGCGTACAAGACGCTGCCCGATCTGTACGGCGCGGACTCCTACGGCGTGATGTACTTCTTCAAAGCGGCCGCGGAAAAGGCCAGGAGCGCCGACACCGACAAGCTGCGCGGCGCGATGCGCGATCTTCAGTGGAACACTCCGCAGGGAATGAAGAAACTGCGCGCCGGCGACCACCAGGCGATGCAGGACATGTACGCGGTGCGCGTCAGTGACGGCCAGTTCCGCATCGTCGGCCGGGTGCCGGCCGAGGCGGCGGTCGGCCCCGACCATTGCGCCAAGTTCTGAGTCTGCGCCCACCGAGCGGCACCGACCCCCGTCGCTTCCTTCTCCGGAAGCGACGGACCTCGCGCCACGGGATGAACGGATGAGCGAACTTCTGGACTGGCTGCAGTTCGTGCTGTCGCCGCAGATGATCAACGGCCTGTCGATCGGGGTCGCGGTGATCCTGATGGCGCTCGGATTGACCATCATCTTCGGACTGCTCGATGTGATCAACATGGCGCACGGCGAGTTCTATGCGCTGGGCGCCTACCTTGCCTTCGCGCTGCTCTCCGCGGGCCTGCCGTTCTGGTGGGCGCTCGCGCTGGTGCCGCTGGCGATGCTGGCGGTGGGCTACCTCACCGAGCGGCTCCTGATCCAGCGGGTGTTCAACAGCGGGGACCGGCACACGCTGACCCTGCTGCTGACGCTCGGCCTGGGCATCGTGATGGAAGACGCGCTGAAGATCCTCTTCGGGGCGAATCCGTTGCGCGTCGAAGCGCCGATTTCCGGCGCCACCGAAATGCTCGGCCTGTTCTTTCCGAACTACCGGTTGTTCCTGATGGCGTTCGGCGCCACGCTGATCGCGGCGGTGTGGCTGGTGGTGTTTCGCACCCAGCTCGGCGCGATGGTCCGCGCCGCCGCGTTCGACCGGAATATGGCCGGCTCACTGGGAGTTCCGGTGGCCAGGGTCTACGCGGCCACCTTTGCCTTCGGCGTGGCGCTCGCCGGGCTGTCGGGCGTACTGCTCGCGCCGATCTATTCTGTGTTCCCGACGATGGGGCGCGACTTCGTGCTGATGGCGTTTTCCGTGGTCATCGTCGGGGGAATGGGGTCGATCAAGGGCGCGGTGGTCGCCGGTCTGATCCTGACGCAGATCCAGTCGATCTCGAGCCTGTATATCTCGCCGGTGTGGAGCGACCCGCTGCTGTTCAGCATCATGGTGCTGGTGCTGATGTGGCGGCCACAGGGCCTGTTCGGAAAGCTCGGACATGCCTGACGATCCCGCCGTGGCGAATCACGATCGCGCTCCGCGCAGGCGCGGCCCGAGCGCGATGCGACTGCTGACCTGGCTGTTCTTTGCCTGTGCGCTGGTGTTCGCGGCGGTCGCAGGCCTCCTCGGCGACGTCTTCTTCTTCAGACTCGCCACCGAATCGCTGATCTACGGCGGCCTCGCCCTTGCGGTCGACATCCTGCTCGGGCGCACCGGACTGCTGCCGCTTGGCCACGCGCTCTTCTTCGGCTTCGGCGCCTATGTCGCGGCCCTGGTC
>JAOUFA010000103.1 GCA_029858545.1 Betaproteobacteria bacterium | reverse complement strand
GGTCGTGTTCCGGCCCGAGATCTCGGAAGTTGAACGTTTTATTTAGTATGTAAAAGGAGACCGTCATGAGATATATCTTTCTGGCAGGATTTTCACTGTTGATCGGCTGGCAGGCGGACGCCGCCCGCGCCCAGACCTGGCCCACGCGTGCGGTGCACTGGGTGGTGCCCTTCGCCGCGGGCGGCGTGGGCGACGTGTTCGCGCGCTCGATCGCGCCGAAACTCGCCGAGGCCTGGGGCCAGCCGGTGATCGTCGAGAACCGGGCGGGCGCGAACAGCATTATCGGCGCCGATGTGGTGGCGAAGAGCGCGCCCGACGGCTATACGATCCTGATGGCGATCGACTCGACGCTCGCGATGAACCAGTATCTGTATGCGAAGCTGCCGTTCGATCCGTTGCGCGATTTCGCGCCGATCGGGCTGATCGGCTGGGGCCCGGTGATCCTCGAGACCGACGCGGCGCGCGGACCCAAATCGGTGCGCGAACTGATCGAACTCGCCAGGGCGAATCCCGGCAAGCTCAATTTCGGCGCGGGCACCATCTCCACGCAGCTCGCCGGCGAGTTGTTCAACAAGCTCGCCGGGGTGCGGATAACCTATATCCCGTACAAGGGCTCGGCACCGGTGACCCAGGGGCTGCTGGCCGGCGATGTCGAGGTGACCTTCAACGGCGTGACCCCCGGGGTGCCGCACGTGAGAAGCGGCCGGCTGCGCGCGCTCGCGGCGCTCTCGGCGCAGCGTATCGCCGCGCACCCCGAAGTGCCGACGCTCGCCGAGCTGGGATTTCCGGGCTTCGACGTCTCGGTCTGGATGGGCCTTGTCGCGCCCGCGGGCACGCCGCCCGAGGTGATCGCGCGTATCCACCGCACGGTGGCGGGTACACTCGCGGCGAAGGATTTGCAGGAAAGGATGGCCGCCGCGGGCATCGTGGCCGGCAGCAGCGGCAGCCCGGCCGAGTTCGATGCGTTCGTACGCCGCGAGGCGGCGAAGTGGGGGCCGCTGATTCGCGAGCTCGGGCTCAAGCTCCAGTAGCGATGGATCACGCCATCACCTGAACGGGAACGCATGACCTCCGCGGTTCTGCATCGACGCATCGCCGACGCAAGGCGGTACTGGCGCGCCTACGCGGTGTGGGGCTTTTGCGCGCTGCTGGTCGCCGGACTGTGGAGCGCGATCCTGGTCCAGTCGCGCCTGGAGCGCGCGCGGATCATCGAGACGGCGGATATGGCGAACACCAACCTGGCGCGTGTTCTGGCGCGGCAGGTTCACCAGACGCTGCGCGGTGTCGACCGCTTGCTCGATCAGATCGCAACCGAATACGCGAGTTCGGCGAGGAAGCTCGATCTCGGCGAATTTGCCGTGCGGACGCACAGTCTGCAGGCGCCGTATTACTCGCTCGCCGTGATCGGGCGTCACGGCGACCTGCTCGTCGCCGACTACCCGATCCGCGGCGCGCCGAATTTTCGCGGACGCGAGAATTTCGAGCATCATCGGACGAACGCCTCGACCGAGGCGTTCGTCAGCAAGCCCCGCCGGACCACCAGCGGGCCGAACGCGGGCAAGTGGGCGATCATCGTCTCGAAGCGACTGGACGCGGCGGACGGCGGCTTCGCGGGATACGTGTCGGTGGCGATGGACCCGTTTCATTTCTCGCGCTTGTTCGCCGAGGTCGATCTGGGTCCGAATGCGCTGCAGACCCTGGTCGGCATGGACGGCGTGATCCGCGCGCGGCTGTCCGGCGGCACGCCGTCCGCCGGACAGGACATGGGCGGGAATCCGATCTTCCGGGGCCAGATCGCGCTGAAAAGCGAAGGCCTCTTCCATGCCGCGAGCCCCCTGGACACCGAACGGCGGCTGTACGGCTTCCGCCGCGTCGAGGACTACGGACTCGCCGTCGTGGTCGGCAGGACGGAAGCGACCGTGCTCTCCGCCTACTGGTCGCGCAGGATCCTGTATTACGCGCTGGGCGCGGCGGTGAGCGCGGTGATTCTCTTTCTCGGCGGGCTGCTCGCGAGGCAGTTGCTGAGACTCGAAAAGTCTCAGCGCGCGCTGCGCGAAAGCGAGCAGCGTTTCTCCAAGGCGTTCTACGGCTCGCCGATCGCCACCGCGATACGGCGCCTCGACGACGACGTGCTGCTCGACTGCAACCCGGCGTTCCAGGTGATGCTCGGATTGCGCCGCGAACAGGTGGTCGGCAGGAAGGTATCGGACATCAACTTCTACACCCACCCGGACGCGCGCCGGCTGATCCTGGAAAAGACCCAGCATCGCGAGCCGATCTACGGGCTCGAGGTGGAAATCCGCAATGAAGCCGGTGCGATCTCGAAGCTGCTCATGACCGTCGACTACACCCGCCTGGACGGCGCCGATTGCGGGCTGGCGAGCTTCGTCGACATCACCGGGCGCCAGCGCATCGAGGCCTCGCTGCGCGAAAGCGAGGAGCGCTTCGCCAAGGCGTTTCACCACAACCCGGTGGCGCTGGCGATCCGCCGCCTGAGCGATGACGTGATCATCGATTGGAATCCGGCGTTCGAGAAGATGTTCGGCTATCGGCGCGATCAGATCACCGGCAAGACCGTCGGCGAGATCCCGGTCTACGTCGAACCCGGGCAGCGCGCGGCGGTCATGGACAAGGCGCGGCGCGGCGAGTTGCTCTATGGCGAGGAGGTCGCGATTCGCGATGCCTGGGGGGAGGCCTCGCACGTGCTGATGACGGTGGACTACATCGTACTGGGCGGCGAAAACTGCGCGCTCGCGAGCTTCGTCGACATCACCGAGCGCAAGCGTGCCGAGACCGCGTTGCGCGAACGCGAGGAGCTGTTTGCCAGGACGTTCCACAGCAATCCGGTGGCGATGGGAATCCGCCGCCTGCGCGACGACGTGATCTTGGATGTGAACGCGAGCTTCGAGAAGGCGCTGGGTTACCGCCGTGTCGACCTGGTCGGCAAGACGGTGGGCGAGCTCGACTTGTATGCGGCGCCGGACGGGCGCCGGCAGACGTTCGAGAGCAGTGTGAGCCGAAACCCGATCCGCGACGTCGATGTCGAATTTCGCACGCGCACAGGCGAGCTGATTCAGGTGATTCTCACCACCGACTTTCTCGTGCTGGGCGGCGAGGATTGCGCGCTGACGAGTTTCCTCGACATCACCGAGCGCAAGCGCGCCGAGATGCGCGTCGAGAAGGCGCTGCGCGAGAAGGAAGTACTGCTGAAGGAGGTCTATCACCGGGTCAAGAACAACCTGCAGGTGGTCGCGAGCCTGCTCGGCATGCAGAGCCGCGAGGTGAAGGACCCGGAGGCGCTGCGCATGTTCCAGGAGAGCGCGAGCCGCGTGAAGTCGATGGCGCTGGTGCACGAGCAGCTGTACCGCTCGGGGAACCTGGCCGAGATCGCGTTCAGTGATTACCTCGCACAGCTGGTCGAGCACCTGATCGACACCCATCAGCCGTTGTCGCGCGGGGTGCCGGTGCGCGTGCGCGCCGGCGCGTTGCGGCTGGGCATCGAAACCGCGGTTCCCTGCGGACTGATCCTGAACGAGCTGATCTCGAACGCATACAAACACGGCTATGATGCCGGGGCGAAGGGCAAGATCGAACTCGAAGCCGTGCGCCTGGACGATGGCCGGGTGCGGCTGTCGGTCGCCGACGACGGGCGCGGCCTGCCCGAGGGGTTCGACGCGCGGCATACCCGCTCGCTCGGCATGCGGCTGGTGGTCACGCTCACCGAACAACTGGAGGGCGAACTGCGCTACGCGAGCGACGGCGGCGCGCGCTTCGAGATGGTGTTCCAACCCGAGGACCGCGAGGCGAGGCGGCTGGCGGGGTGAGCAAGGGGCAGCGCATGAGGCAAGCGGTGCGGTGGGCGTTGACGATCCGGGGTGCCGCGCGGGGACATGGCGGGGATACTGGAAACGTCCGCGGCAATGGTGCCGCGCGATGAGTCATGACGTTGCCCGCATCGGACGCGAATACCGCCGCCTGCGCGGCGTCCTGATCGCGGTCTATCTGGGCATCGTCGCCGTCACCGTGCTCGTGTCGGCGCTGTACCTCTGGTCGGAGTACCGCGACATCCATCGTGCGACGGTCGCGCACACCGGTGCGCTGACCCGGGCACTGGAAGAACATGTGTTGCGCACGTTCACGGCGCTCGACCTGCAGTTGCGCAATACCGGCCGCAGGCTCGCGGAAACGCATGCGCTGGAGCGACCCAGCTCCCCCGCGATGGTCGCGCTGTTGCGGCGCGAGAAACCGGCGATCGAATTCGTGCGCTCGCTGTATACCTATGACGCCGCGGGTCGCGGCCACACGACTTCGCTCGGCGCCGACATCGGCAAGCTGCACGCGCGCGATACGGAACACTTCCGCAAGATCCTGGAAAGCGGTGGCGACGGGCTGGAGATCGGCCGCGTGATTCCCGGTCCGGTGACGCGGCGTCCGAGCATCCAGATTGCGCGCGGCATCCTGGACGGCAATGGACGCTTCGCGGGCATCATCGGCACCGCGATCGAGCCGGCCTATTTCGAGAGTTTCTACAAGGATCTCGCGCTGGATCAGGGAGCATCGCTGGCGCTGTTGCGCGGCGACGGCGCGGTCCTCGCGCGCTTCCCGGAGGTGGCCGGCGCGCCGAAAGACATCTCGGGGTCGGCGACCTTCCGCGAGCGCGTCGCGACCGAGCCGAGCGGATCAGTCGAGGTCGTGTCGGCGGTTGACGGGGTGGCTCGCATTGTATCGTTCCGCCATGTGTCCGGCTGGAATCTGATCGTCACCAATACGCTGAAGCGGTCCGCCGTGATGGCGCCCTGGCGGCGCATTGCCTGGGCGGTGGGAGTCGCCGCGCTCGCCGCGCTGGGGATCCTGCTGCTCGCGTTGCGGCGGGTGCTGCAGGAATTGCAGCGCCGCGCGCAGGCCGAGGAGCGCTTCGCGCTCGCGGTACAGGGCAGCAACGACGGCATCTGGGACTGGAACCTCATCACGCACGAGCAATACCTCTCGCCGCGCTGGAAGGAGATCCTCGGCTACCGCGACGAGGAGATCGAAAACGTCGATGCATCGTTCTTCGATCGGGTGCATGCGGAGGACCGGGCCGCGGTGAACGAGGCGATCCGGCGTCACATAACGAAAGGCGAACCTTTTCGCATCGAGCTGCGCATGCGGCACAGGGACGGCGGCGACCGCTGGATCCTGTCGCGCGGCCTGGCGCTGCGCGACAGCGCGGGTCGCGCGCTGCGCATGGCGGGTTCGATCACCGACATCACCGAGCACAAACAAGTCGAGGCCGACCTGCTGCGCCAGACCGAGCGCTTGCGCATCGGCCAGTCGGCCGCCGGCCTGATCGTGATGGACTGGGATGTCGTCAACGATCGCATCGAGTGGAGCGACTCGCCCGAGTGGCTGCGCGGACCCGTGCCGGCCGCGACCGGGCAATATCCGCTCTACAGGGAACAGGTCCACCCGGAGGATCGCGGGCGCTTTCTCGCGATGCGCGCGAAATCGATCGAGACGCTCGCGGGGCAGGCGCTCGAGTACCGGATCGTGCGCACCGACGGCGAAGTGCGCTGGGTTTCCTCGCGCCACGTCGCCGTCGCCGGTCCCGGCGGGCGGGCCGCGCGCATGCTGGTCGCGCTGCACGACATTACCGAACGCAAGCTGGCGGACGATCGCGTTCGCGCGGCGTTGCGCGAGAAGGAAGTGCTGCTGAAGGAAATCTACCACCGTGTGAAGAACAACCTGCAGGTGGTCGCGAGTCTGCTGACCATGCAGGAGCGCGGCGTCAAGGAGCACAAGGTTCGCCAGTTGTTGCAGGACAGCGCCAGCCGGGTGCGCTCGATGGCGATGGTGCACGAGCAGTTGTACCAATCGAACAATCTGAGCGACATCCGCTTTCGCCAGTACGCGGTACAGCTCGCGGGGCAGCTCACGCAGACCAACCGGCCGTTGTCGCTGCGCGTGCCGCTGCGCGTGGAGGTGGCCGATTTCCAGCTCGGGGTCGAGGCGGCGATTCCCTGCGGGTTGATCCTCAACGAGCTGGTTTCCAATGCCTTCAAGCATGCCTATGCCGAAGGCGCCGACGGCGAGATCGTCATCGAGGCCGTGATGCTCGACGATGGGCGCATCAGGATGCGGGTCGCCGACCACGGGCGCGGCCTGCCCGAGGGGTTCGATCCGGCGCACAGCGAGTCGCTCGGCATGCAACTGGTGACGGCGCTTGCCGCGCAACTCGACGCGCAGTTTACCTACGGCACGCGCGGCGGCGCGTGGTTTGAATTCGTGTTCCGGCCCGATGCGAGCGAAAGCGAGCGGCTCGCGGGCTGGCGGCCGGGGGGCGGGACTTAGCCCGCCTGCCGGATCGCCAGCACCGCCTGGCCGCGCAGGGTCTTGAGCAGATTCAGTTCATCGGGTTTGAACGCGAGCCGCCCGGGCAGATCGATGTCGCCGTAGATCAACCCCACCGTGCTGCCCTTGACGATGAGCGGGAACAGGGCGACACCGCGCGCGCGCAGCACGCGGCGGTACCAGTCGGGCACGTAGGCGCGGATGTTCTCCGCGTCCAGGTCCTCGATGCACAGGTCGGCGCCCTGCACGGTCGCGGCGTAGAAGATGTCGCGCGCACCCGCGAGCGGCACGCCGAAGCCCGCGCGGATCACCGCCTCGGCGTCGTCGCCGAAGCCGTAGCGCGCGGCGAGCACCTGCCGCTTCGGATCGCGCACGCACAGCAGCACGCGCTTGAACCCGATCGCGCCGTAGATCGTCTCGAGGATCATGTGCAGCACGTCGTTCAGGCGGAATTCTCCGGTGAGCACGGTGGTGATGTCCTGGATGCCGGCCGACATCACCGCGGTGCGGTGCGCGCCGGGCAAGGGCGGTGCGTGCGCGGCCGCGGCGACCGCCGCGGGCGAGGCCGCCGCCGCCGCGTCGCGCGTACCAAGCACGAGCGTCTTGTCGTCATCGCGCGCGGCGACCGTGGCCGCGGCGCCCGAGGTCTCGGCCGGCGCTTCGGCGTTCCACTCCTTCGCGCGCGCGAGCAGCGGCGCGAGCACCGCCGGAGCGCCGAGCACCGCGGCATCGCGCGACAGCGACTCGAAGGAATTCTTCACCGCGGCCTCGATCTGCCGTGCGTTGATGCCGGTGCCCTTGCCGTAGCGGCGCACGATCGAATCGATGCGCGCCGCGCGGCCCTTCGCGTCGGGCGCGCGCACCGTGTCGCACAGGTCGTGCGACAGCGCGGCGAGCACGCGCAGGTGCTCCTGCTCGAAGCCGGCGCGGCTCGCCACCGCGACCGCCACCGGGCGCATGCTGTCGATGATGCGGTCGGGGAAGTTCCAGCTGCGCGCGACGCCCATCGCGAGTTCGTCGTAACCGAGGCCCAGCACTTCGCGCGCCGCGCGCGCTTCGTCCCAGTTGCGCGCCTGCGCGAGCCGCTCGATCGCCGCCTTCTCGTCGTGCAGGTAGAAGGCCACCAGCAGGCGCCCGAGGCGGTGGAACATCGCGCAGATGAAGGCCTCCTCGGCGTTGCCCGCGCCGAGTTTCGCCGCCAGGCCGCGCGCGATGATGCCGGCGAAGTAGCTCGCCGAGATCTCGTCGCGCAGCGACGCGGCGTTCGGCTGGTCCTTGAAATGCTCGAACATCAATAGCGACATCGCGATGTTGCGTACGTTGTCGAAACCGAGGATCGCCACCGCGCGCGACACGGTGCTGATCGAGCCGCCGAACTGCTTGAAGCAGGCGGCGTTGACGAGCTTGAGAAGCTTGCCGGTGAGCGCGACGTCCTTCAGGATGGCGTTGCACAGCGCGCTCACGGGCTCGCGCTCGGAGGTGGTGACGCGGTTGATCGCGCTGATGGTGCCCGAGAGGACCGGGAAGTCGCTCTTGTGGCGCATGCGGCGCAGCAGGAATTCCAGGGTTCCCGAGGCCTTGCCGCCGTTCTCGGCCGCAGCCGGTGCGAGGTAGGCATCGAGTTCCTCGGCCATGTGCGCGGCGTCGGCGTAGCGGTCCTCGGGCTTCTTCGCGAGCGCCTTCATCACCAGCGCATCGAGCCGTTCGTCGACCCGGGCATTGGCGCGCGAGGGCGGGGCGAACTGCTCGGTGAGAATGCGGTTCAGGGTCTCGTAGGGATTCGCACCCTTGACGGGCGGTTTCCCGGTGAGCATTTCGTAGAGCAGCACGCCGATCGAGAACACGTCGCTCGCGGGCAGAAAGCGCCCGTCGGCGATCGTCTCGGGCGCCATGTAGGAGGGGGTGCCCATCAACTCGCCCTTCGCGCCGGGGCCCGCGGCGGCGCTGCAGGCGATGCCGAAGTCCATCACGCGCGGCGTCAGGTCGGCCGCGAGCATGATATTGGCCGGCTTCAGGTCGCGGTGCAGGACGCGTCCGGCGTGCGCGGCGGCCACCCCGCGCAGCACCGCGAGCGTGAGCGCGCAGGCGGAGGCCGGGTCGAGCGTGCCCGCTTCGCGCAGGTGCTGGGCGAGGGTCCGGCCTTCGACGTATTCGAACACGAGATAGGGCGTACCGTCCTCCTCGCCCGCGTCGAACAGCGCCACCAGGTTGGGGTGCTGGAGCTTGCTGACGATGCGCGCCTCGTCGACCAGCCGGCGTGTCAGCTCGGCGCGCTCGGTCGCGTCGTAGCCCTCGACGTTGAGCGTCTTCAGCGCGACCTGGCGCTCGAGGCGGCTGTCCTGCGCGAGATACACGGCGCCCTGCGCGCCGCGGCCCAGCTCGCGCAGGATCTCGAAGCGGCCGATGCGTGTGCGCGCGCGCGGCGCGGCGACCGTGTTCATGGGGTGTGCGCCGGGAGGGTCTGTGAAAAGTCGGGCATACGCAGGGATTATCGGCAAGCC
This sequence comes from Betaproteobacteria bacterium, assembly GCA_029858545.1. Classification (GTDB taxonomy): domain Bacteria; phylum Pseudomonadota; class Gammaproteobacteria; order Burkholderiales; family SG8-39; genus JAOUFA01. The sequence continues at coordinate 1,471 of JAOUFA010000103.1, read as the reverse complement.
GCGGCGCGACCTAAGCCCTGAATTGCGTCGCTTTGGTACCGTTTATCGGGCCCGTGCGCGCGCCGCGAGCCACTATCTTAGGCAGGCCGGCAAATCGGCGCGGCACCTGCATGGGGTTTCCAATTGGGCAAACCGGAAAAGATCCGCATCGGCGACCTGCTGGTGCAGCAAAAACTGATCACCGAAGACCAGTTGCGCGAGGGGCTCGACGAGCAGCGCCGCAGCGGGCGCAAGCTCGGGCGCACGCTGGTGGAAAAGGGCTATGTGACCGCGGAGAGAATCTGCGAGGCGCTCGCACGCCAGTTCAACATTCCCTACGTCAACCTCAAGTTCGTCAACGTCCCGCCCGAGGTCGCGCGCCGCCTGCCCGAGACCCAGGCGCGGCGCTACCGCGTGCTGGTGCTCGAGGACCGGCGCGACGGCTATCTGGTCGCGATGGCCGATCCGACCGACCTGTATGCGTACGACGAAATCGCGCGCCATCTGCGCCGGCCGGTGCTGCCCGCAGTCGCCGACGAGGCGCTGCTGATGCAGAGCATCGACCGCGTTTACCGGCGCACCGAGGAAATCAGCGGCATCGCGCGCGAGCTGGAGCAGGAGGTCGGCGAAGGCGTGTTCGATTTTCGAACCCTGGGGGCGAATCTCTCGGGAGAGGATGCGCCGGTGGTGCGCCTGCTGCAGACGCTGTTCGAAGACGCCGTCCAGGTGAACGCCTCCGACGTCCATATCGAACCCGAGGAGCGGCGGGTGCATATCCGCTTTCGCATCGACGGACAAATGGTGACGCAAACCGAGGCCGACGCGAAGATCGGTCCCGCGCTCGCGGTGCGCCTGAAGATCATGTCCGGACTCGATATCTCGGAAAAGCGCCTGCCGCAGGACGGCCGCTTCAACGTGCGGGTGCGCGAGCAGCAGATCGACGTGCGCGTCTCCACGCTGCCGGTGCAGTACGGCGAGTCGCTCGTGCTGCGCCTGCTCAATCAGAGCATGGGGCTGCGCGGGCTCGATCTGCTCGGCATGTCGGCACGCATCCTCGAACGGGTGCGCGCGGCGATCCACCGCTCGGCCGGGATGATCCTGGTGACCGGGCCGACCGGCAGCGGCAAGACGACGACGCTGTACGCCGCGCTCTCGGAAATCAACACCCTCGACCGCAAGATCGTGACCGTCGAAGACCCGGTCGAGTACCGGCTGCCCGGAGTCAGCCAGGTGCAGGTGAATACGAAGATCGATCTGAGTTTCTCCAAGGTGCTGCGCTCGGTGCTGCGCCACGACCCCGACGTGGTGCTGGTGGGCGAGATGCGCGATGAGGAAACCGCGCAGATCGGGTTGCGCGCCGCGCTCACCGGCCACCTGGTGCTCTCTACGGTGCACACCAACGACGCGCTCTCGACGCCGATGCGCCTGCTCGACATGGGGGTGCCGCGCTATATGGCGGCGCTCTCCCTGCGCCTGGTGCTCGCGCAGCGCC
>JAOUFA010000101.1 GCA_029858545.1 Betaproteobacteria bacterium | reverse complement strand
ACGGTTCCGGTGTCACGCACCGACTTCGTCTTGGCGTCGAACTCGTCGCGGATTGACTGCAGCTCGCGCAGCGAGGCCTGAACCAGCGCGACGTCTTTCGCGTCGCCGAGGTTGACCGCGGCCAGGCGTTTTCGCAGCGCGGCGAATTCCTCCGTCTTCGGCATCGAGGCGAGGCGAGCCTGCCATGGCTGATCGCTGTCGTCGAGCGACTTCTGCAGCGCTTCCAACCGGGCGGAGCTCTTCAAGTCGCCGGAGATTTCGCCGAGCTTGCCGGAAATGCCGGAGCCGGATGCGAGCGACGCCAGGTCGCCCAAGGCATTGCCGGAGAATTCCTGGCTCGCGGCTTCCAGCATCCGCTTGCCCGCCCCGTTCCCCTCCTCTTCCTTCTGCGCAGGCTCGGGAGGCAGGACCCGGCCGGGTTGCGCGCGCGCGATGTCGAACTCCGCGTCGAGCACCGACGCCTCGCCGATCACCACCTTGCCGCGCAGCAGGGCGTCCCACGACATGCCGAAATTGACCGCGCCGATCTGCAGGCGGTTGCGCGCCGGGAGTTCGGGGTCGGTGAATGCGATACCCTCGAGCGCGACGCTTGCTTTCAGGAAGCTCGTTTTGAGTCTGCCGATGTTTACTTCCGCGCCGTTCGCCCGGGTGGCGCCGTGCTCGAGCGCGCGGCGCAGGTGCGAGTCGAAGAACAGAGTGAAATACAGCGCGATCAGCGCCAGCACGATGACGAGCGGTACGATGGCCTCGAAACGGATCGGGCCCTTTGGTTGGGTCGTGGCATTCGCCATTGCGCTATCCCCCGAGCTTCTCGTAGCTGGCGTACCACTTGAACATCGCCGTACCAGTCCACGCTTTCCACCAGCGGCTGTTCTTGAAGCGCTCGAGCACCCTGACGCGGTACAGTCCGATCAGATGGCGGGCGCCGAAGAAGACGGCCGGCGCGAGCAGCAGGCTGACCACGCCCGCGCCCATGGTGATGCTGTTGTAGAAGCGCGTCAGCGGCAGCAGGGGAAGGTTGTACATCCAGGTGAACAGGGGGCGCAACGATTCGAGCTCGAGAATCGCGGTGCCGATGCCGTGCGCGAGCGGGTCGAACAGCCACGCGACGAATGCGAAGAAGAACGCCGAAATGAAAGCCGCGCCGATCTGGATGCGGAGCAGGAACATGCAAACGAACACCAGCAGTGCCTGCAGCGAGAGCAGCGGCGCGAAGCCCAGGATGACGCCGCAGGCCACCCCGGCGGCGATCTGGTTGCTGCCGGTATCGGAATTGAGCAGCCGGAACAGCGCGAACAGTTGCTTCAAGATGACGGTCATTGATCGGTACTCCCGGAGCGCGAGCGCGTTGCGCCGCATCATGCGGTCGCGCGCCGCGCCGGGTCAAGTGCGCCGCGCCCTTGTTTTACCTGCCCATCGCCTCGCGTATCGCGCGCACGAGCTCGGCGCGGTCCTCGGTCTTGCCGCCCTTCAGGCGTTCCTTCACGCCGAGATCGGCAACCCACTGCTGGCGCGCGGCGGTCGCCGCCGCCATGAGCGGCTCGATGCCGACGCTCGCCAGCGTCGCCGACACTTCGCGCATCTCGCCCGCGCGGCGCCTGCCGTGGCTCACGACGCGCTCGATCATGTAGCCGGAGAGCTTCTCCCAGTCGATGCCGGGCCAGGTTTCCTTGAGCGAAGCGAGCACGCGCGCTTCCACGCCGTATTCGGCGCAGGCGGTCATCGATTCGACGAGCAGCGCCTCCAGCCCCTTCACCACGATCGAGCGGAACATCTTGATCGCGGAAGCCTGCCCGACCTCGGGCGAGACGTGCTCGGTGTTCATGCCGAGCTCGGCCGCGCGCGGCGCGAACGCCGCCGCGCCGGGACCGCCGATGAGGCAGGGCACCTTGTGCAGGTAGGGCGCCACCGGCGCCATCACTGCGACGTCCACGTAGGCCGCGCCGCTGGGCGCCACCAGCGCGGCGGTTTCGATCTTGCGTTTCGGCGACACCGAGTTCACGTCGAGAAACAGCTGGCCCGGCGCGAGACCCGGCAGGCAGGCGCGCGCGGCCTCCAGGCTCGAGGACGCGGTCACGGCGAGAAACACCAGATCAGCGCGGCGCACCGCGTCGACGTGGTCGCGCGCGATCCCGACACCGAGCGCGCGTGCCGCGGCCTCGAGCGGCGCGCCGGCGCGCTGGCCGAACAGGATGTCGTAGGCGCGGATCGCGGGCTTTGCGTCGCCGAGCAGGCCGCGGCTGATCGTCTGGCCGGCTTCGCCGAAGCCGATGAATGCGATGCGTGCTGTCATGTGCGTGATGTCTCCCCGCCTGCCGGCCCCGCGGCGCGGCGCGCTGCCAGACTTGGATTGCTGAGGCTGCCGCGATCGCCCGCGATTGTATTGGAAGCGGGCGACGACGTGGCGTTGAGTGCCGGCGGTCGCAGGCGCCGCGCGTACGATCGTCGCGGAAGCGATGCTGCGGCACTTGATACTTGAACGGCAGCGGGTATCGGCCACGTCTTCGGCAATCCGGGCGATCCCCACCTCGCGTTCTTCGATGATCGCGCTCTCTGCCGGCGGCGCCTCGTCACTCGCTCACCCCAGCCTTTCGATCAACGCCTCGAATCCCGGATATTCGCCGCGTGCGAGCACGTACTTCGCCGCGTAGTCGCCCCACTTCGCGCCGCTGAGGAAGGCTTCGAGAAACTTCTCCCGATCGACGACGCGTCGTCCTCCCAGGGTGTCGACGCCGCGCTCGAACAAGGGGTCGGGCACGCAGCCCGCGGTCGGGCCGATGATGGCGAAATGGCGCGCGTGGCGGCACGCGGCGAGCACGGCATCGAGGGTGTCGTTGAGCAGGACGGTGCAGGTGCTGACCACCTTCGTGCACGAGGCGAGTTCGGCGGGGTCGAGCGTCACGCGCAGGTTCGCCTCGTTGCGCACCAGATGGTGCTTGAGCTCCAGCACGGTGAGCCGCGCGCCGGCGCGAAGGATCGCGGGGATCAGCGGCGTGAACAGACCCACCATGCCGATGGGTTCGCCCGCTTGCGGGGCGATTGCGCCGAGCGGATCGCCGGTGGCGGACGGGATCCACCCGGCGCGGGCGAAGAGTTGCTGCGAGAGCGCATTGATCGCCGCGAAGCCGAGCGCCCGCGCGACCGGATCGCCGCTCGCGAAGCCGCGCGCAAGCAGCGCGGCCTCGACGCCGGCAAAGTCGCGCTCGCCGTGGCGCGCGCGCAGCGGCGCCTCGGTTCCCTCGAGCTGCATGTAGGTGAAACCGATCGAGCCGTCCTCCAGCTCGAGCGCGCAGAATTCGGCTTCCTTCGTACCGGTCGGTGGCGGCAGATGCAGCGCCCGCACGCGCGGCGCGCCGAGCCGGCGGGCGATGCGCCCGGCGAGCGCGACGTAGAGATCGGTGATCGGTTGCACCGGCTGGCCCGCTTCAAGCGGCGGTTTCGGGGGCGCGCGCTGGGGGCGAGTACGACGGCGCTTTGGGCGGCCAGCCGAAGCGAACCCGACCCCTGGCCGAATCCGGCCCGGGACGTCCGCGCCTGAGCGGCGCCGAGATCAGCCGGTGGGCGCGGCGCGAGGCGGCATCGGTCGTGTGCTCAAGCTCGGCGCACCGCGCGCGACAGGTCCGTGGGTCGCGCGCGAGTCGCTTGTCACGAAGCTCACTGTGCATTGCGAATCTCCGAGATGGCGGTGTCCTGGTACTTGCCCCCGGGGTACACATCGACGATTTCGATCATCAGCCAGTAGGTGTAACGCCGGGTCTCGCCGTCCCTGACATAGGTTTCCGTTCTGAACGCCGGCAGCGCGAGCGGCTGGAATCCCCTGAAATCGCGCAGCACCGCCTTCGCGGACGCCACGCGCGTGACGTTCTCGTAGGCGGCACCGCATTGCGCGTGGCCGGAGAGTTGCGCCCTGACGATATGCAGGTTGACCGTCCTGGGCCGGCTGTTGGCACGAAACAGAAGATCACTCTTGCCGTAACCGGCGAAGATCTCCACTTTTCCCGTCAGATCCAGCCCGGGGACGAGGATCGACTCGCCCGCGCCATCGCCGGGTACGCCCTCGACCCAGGCGGTGCCCGCATCGCCGTCCGATATCTTGCTGCCGGCATACATGCACGACCATTTGTCGTAGCGTTCGTCGCCGTCGGCTTCCTGCCAGCCCGGTGGAGGGGTGAAGCGGGGGTCCTTGACGCGGAGCGGGGGTTTCCCGCTCGCGGCCAGCAATGACGTGGCGATCGCGCCCGGGTTGGGCGAGCACGCCGAGATGAAGACCTTCGCGAGGTCTTCATTCTTCACCAATGCCCTGATGCGCGGGTCGCCGGTCTGGCACGGACTGCCCTCATAGCCCTGCGCGGACACGGCGCCGCTTGACAAGATCAGGCACAGGCAAAGCAGACGGGGATGCGAAGCGATCTTCATGGCGAACCTCGTTGGCTGCGGAATGTCCCCCGATTATCGGGTACCGCGACCGACCCGCACGGCGGCCGGTCACCGCATACGCTTTCCGCGATCGGTCTTCGCGGTGCCAGCAAGCAGCAAGATCGCAATGCGCGACATGCGCTGAACCTGCGGGCGACGATCCACCAAGCGAGGGGAGACCGTGGCATTGTGGACGGCGGGCCGCGCTCGGGTCAAGGCGATCGCGGTGGCGAATGCCGATACAAATCGCGCCGCGCGCGGTAGCATCGCCCCCACCATGAAGCTCGGCAACACCCTCGCCGGAGACGCCTGGGGCGGACTCGCGGCGACGCTCGTCGCGCTGCCCGCGGCGATCGCCTTCGGCGTGACGATCGTCTCGCCGCTGGGCGGCGGTTACGCCGCGCAAGGAGCGCTCGCGGGCATCCTCGGCGCGACCGCGCTCGGGCTGGTCGCGGGAAGCTTCGGCGGCACGCAGCGCCTGGTGAGTGCGCCGTGCGCGCCGGCCGCGGCGGTGCTCTCGGCGCTCGCGGTGCAGCTCGCCGAGGACGAACTCGCCGCCGACGCGGCGCTGCTCGTGCTCACGCTCACGGGGATCGTCTGTGGCGCGCTGCAGGTGGTGTTTGGCCGCATCGGCCTCGGGCGGCTGATCAAGTACATGCCCTATCCGGTGGTGAGCGGTTATATGTACGGCGTCGGACTGATCATCATCGCGAGCCAGGTTCCCAGGCTCCTTGGCGCGCCGCGCGAAGCCTCGCTGTGGACCGCGCTCGGTTCGCCCGCGCTGTGGTCGTGGCAGGCCATTGTCGTCGGGGTGGCGACCGCGGCGACGATGTTCGTCGCCCCGCGCCTGACCAAGATCGTACCCGCGACGATCCTGGCGCTCGCCGCCGGAATGCTCGCTTATTTCGGCCTCGCGCTCGCCGACGCGTCGCTGCGCACGCTGGAGGGCAATCCCCTGGTGATCGGCGCGCTCGCCGGCGCGCAGGCCGGCGAGCGTGCCACGCCGGGTCGCTGGGTCGCGTTCGCGGCGCTCGACGGCGGCGCGCTGCTTCAGGCGTTGCTCACCGGAATGACCCTCGCGGTGCTGCTGTCGATCGACACCCTCAAGACCTGCATCGTCACCGACGCGCTGACGCGCACGCGGCACGACTCGAATCGCGAACTGCTCGGCCAGGGGCTGGGCAATCTCGCCTCGGCTTTCGCGATGGGCGTGCCCGGCGCGGGCACGATGGGCGCGACGCTGGTCAATATCTCGAGCGGCGCTCGCACGCGCCTGTCGGGGGTGTTCGCGGGGGCATTCGCGCTGCTCGCCTTCCTGCTGCTCGCTCCCGCGATTGCCTGGCTGCCGATCGCCGCGCTTGCCGGCATCCTGATCGTGATCGGCGTGCGCATGTTCGACCTCGACAGCCTGCAACTCGCGCGCTCGCGCGCCACGGTGCTTGACTTCGTGGTGGTGCTCGCGGTGGTGGTGGTCGCCGAGACGGTGGGGCTGATCGCCGCCTCGGGAGTGGGCATCGCGCTTGCGATCCTGCTCTTCGTGCGCGAGCAAACCGGTGGGGCGGTGGTGCGCCGCCAGGCACGCGGCAACCGCATGTTCTCCAAGCAGGTGCGACTGCCCGACGAGATGGCGATTCTCGACCGGCACGGCGCGCAGTGCGCGATCTTCGAACTGCAGGGGAGTCTGTTCTTCGGCACCAGTGAGAAACTCTATCGCGCGGTCGAAGAAGCGCTGCGCGAATGCCGTTACCTGATCCTCGACATGCGGCGCGTGCAGTCGGTTGATCTCACCGCGACGCATGTGCTCGACCAGATCGCCGACATGCTTGCCGAGCGCGGCGCCTACCTGCTGCTGAGCCAGCTGCCGCGAGACGTGCCGAGCGGCCAGGACATGCGTCGTTACTTCGACGCCACCGGCCTGGTGCGCCCCGAGGGGGCGGTGCGCGCGTTCGCCGAGCTCGATGCGGCGCTCGAATGGGTCGAGAATCGCATCCTCGACGAGCATCGCGTCGAGCGTGCCCCGGAACAGCTGCTCGAATTGCAGGAAATGGCGATCTTTCGCGGCCGAAAGCCCGAGACGCTTGCGGCGCTCGAAGCGTGCATGGAGAAGCGCAGCGTCGCGGCGGGCGAGGTGGTCTTCAGCCGGGGTGACGCCGATGGCGATCTGTATCTCATCCGGCGCGGCACGGTACGCATCCTGCTGCCGATCGACGCGACGCACAGCCATCACATCGCGACTTTCGGGCGCGGCGATTTCTTCGGCGAAATGGCCTTTCTCGACCGCCATCCGCGCTCGGCCAACGCGGTTGCGACCGCGGATACCGATCTGTATGTCCTGGCGCGCGAGCGATTCGATGCGCTCGCCGACCAGCACCGCGCGCTGGCGGACAAACTGATGGAGGGGCTCGCGCGCACGCTCGCGACACGGCTGCGCTACGCCAACGCGGAACTGCGCCTGCTCGGCACCTCGTGAAAGGGGCTATGCCGCATGGCGCCCGCTTGGCTTCGACCGGGCTTCTTGGCGCGGTGTTCCGCTGAGCTTCATGCACGCTTTGCGCGCTTGCCCTTGCCTTTGGCCTTGCCCTTCTCCGGTCCGAGCGCCGCCTCGATCCGGTGCACCAGTGTCTCGAGCACCTTGATCCGCGCGTGGTATTTGTTGTTCGCCTCGACGAGCGTCCACGGCGCGTCGGCGGTCGAGGTGCGATCGACCATGTCGCAGACCGCGCGCTCGTAGTCGTCCCATTTCTCACGGTTGCGCCAGTCCTCGTCGGTGATCTTGAAACGCTTGAAGGCCACCTTCTCGCGCTCCTCGAAGCGCTTGATCTGCTCGTCCTTGCCGATCGCGAGCCAGAACTTGACCACGATGACGCCGTTGCGCGCGAGCTGCTGTTCGAAGTCGTTGATTTCGCCGTAGGCGCGCATCCAGTCGGGTTCGGCACAATAACCCTCGATGCGCTCGACCAGCACGCGGCCATACCAGGAGCGGTCGAAGATGACGAAGCGCCCACGACGCGGGATGTGGCGCCAGAAGCGCCACAGATAGGGCTGTGCGCGTTCTTCCTCGCTCGGCGCGGCGACCGAGACGTTGTGATAAAAGCGCGCGTCGAGCGCCTGCGTGACGCGCCGGATCGCGCCGCCCTTGCCCGCGGCGTCGTTGCCCTCGAACACCGCCACCACCGAGCGTTTCCTGAAACGCGGGTCGCGCGAGAGCAGATTCAGGCGGCCCTGCCACGTCTCGAGAAGCTCGCGATACTCGTCGCGAGTCGTCGGTTGATCGAGCGTGAGGGCGCGCAGCACGTTCAGTTGGTCCTCGGGCGGCAGCAGCGGCGGGTTGCGGTCCGGCAGCCGCGGCACCGGCTTTTCGTCGAGGCGCTCGCGCAGTGCGGCGAGGATATGCCGGCCGACGGTGAGCGAGCGGTAGTGCGCGTCGGCTCCGGGCACGACGATCCACGGCGCCTCGCCGGTCGAGGTCTTGCGCAGGAACGGCTCGGATACGCGCACGAATTTGTTGTACAGGTCGAAGTAGCGCCATTCGAGGTCGGTCGCGCGCCAGGCGGTACGCGGATCCCTTTCGAGCTGCTTCAAGCGAGCCTTCTGCTGCGGTTTGGAAAGGTGAAGCCAGTACTTGAGCAGCAGCACGCCCTCGTCGCACAGCATCTTCTCGAAGCGCAGGATCTCGTTCAGCTGATCGGCGAACTCGGCCTCGCCGGTCTCGCCCCGTACGCGCTGCACCACCGGCGCGGTATGCCAGGCGCCGAAGAAGATGCCGATCCGGCCCTTGGGCGGCAGCGCGCGCCAGTAGCGCCAGAGCGGCGGACGCTCGCGTTCCTCGTCGGAAGGGTCGGGAAAGGCGTGCGTGAGAATATGGCGCGGATCCATCCATTCGTTGAGCAGGTTCACGGTCTCGCCCTTGCCTGCGCCCTCGACCCCGGCGATCAGGATCAGTACCGGAAAGCGGCCGTCTTCCTTGAGGTCGTATTGCGCGTGCAGCAGCGCTTCGCGCAGCTTCGGTTCTTCGCGCTGGTAGACCGTCTTCGCGATCTTGTGATCGAGATTCGCGGACTCGAACATGGCGTCACCTCATCAAGTCGTCGTACTGCGTCCTTCCGCCGTGGCGTCCGGGCGCATCACTGATGCGGGTCCTTGCACATTGCCCCGCCTACAGGAGATCGGGCGCCAGCGCCGCGCGCAGCGTCACCTCGGTCGCCGCTTCGCGCGCCGCGATCCATACGAACGCCCCCTTTTTCAGGTGTACCGCCGCGGTGTGGCCGGCGAGCGCGAGCGCAGCCGCCTCGCCGAGCGTGGGTTGATGGCCGACCAGCACCACCACGCTGTCCTCGTCGCCGGGCCAGCCCGCCGCGGCGAGAACCGATCTCGCCGACGCCCCCACCTCGAGCGCGGTATGGGTTTCGAAATCGCCCGCCAACGCCGCCGCGGTCTGCTGCGCGCGGCGCGCGGGACTCGCGAGTATCCGGCGTCGGGCACCCAGGTGTTTGTCGAGCCACCGGGCGACACGTTCGGCCTGGCGCTCTCCCTTCGGCGTGAGCTTGCGCGCGCGGTCGGGCGCGCCGTCTTCGGCGTCGGCGTGGCGCCAGAGAATCAGATCCATCGAATACCTCGCATCCAACGTCCTCCATCGGTTGTCGCGCGGCGACTGTCGTGCCGGGCGGTTCGGCGCCTCAGCCGGCGCCCGGTCGGGCGCGCCAGAAGCGCTCGGCGGAGCGTAGCGCCTTCCAGGCCGGTTTCAAAGCGCGCCGGTACTCGCCGCGCGCCTTGGCGATTCGTTCGACGATCGGTGCCCGTGCGGTGCGCGCCGCCTCGCCGCGCGCCGCGGCAACGACCTGCTTGAGCAGCGGCCCCGCATTCGCGCAGTCGTTGAGGCCGCCGAGGGCATCCTGCAGCGCCTCCGCCGCATGCAAGGTCGCGCCGGTGCTTTCCGCGGGGAAAAGAGGCGCGAAGAAGAGCGTGGTGTAACGAAAGCGTTTCACCGCAATGCGCAGCCGGTGCAGCGCCCTGGCATCCAGCCCGCCGACCCCGCGGCCGCGCTTGCGCAGTCTGCGCCAGCGCCGCTCGAGCGCGGCGAGCACGCTGGGTAACAGGGGTTCGCTGAGCGCGCGCCTCTGCGCGGCGGACAAGCCAGTGACACCGGCTTCGCCCGCGAGCCAGCCGTCGAGGTCTTGCGACAGCTTCCGGTAGCGGCTCGATGTGACTGCGCGACGCGCGCGAGCACGCGCCGGCTCGCGCAGGCGTGCGGCGGCGCGCCGCAGGGCCGGTAGTCCGAGCGGCTTCGGGCCCCGCCCGGTCGCGCGCCCCAGGGTCGAGGCGCAGAAGACATCCCAGTCGCGCGCCGGGCCGAGTTCGCGCAGCAGCCAGCGAATTCGCGCGACCTGCGCCCGCGCGGCGCGGCGCGGCAGCAGAGGCGAGAACGCCGCGAAGGCCGCGCGCAGCCGGCGCAGCGCGACGCGTATCCGGTGCAGGGGTTCGTCGTCCTTGCCGGCGATCAGGCCGGCACGATTCGCGCGCAGCGCGCCGAGGCAGGCGCGGCAGGCCTCGCGCAGCGCGTCGCGCGCGGTCATTTCCGCGCTCAACGGCGTTGCGGCCGTAACAGCGGCTTTGTCGCGTTTGCCGGCAGTCACCCTGGTGGACATGCGAAAACCTTTCGAGACACCCCGCAGAATGGTTCGTGTCGTTCCGGGCATTGTCGAGCGCCGCGAAAGCGGGTCATTGCGCGGAGTCAAATGCGGACGCGGATCCCGGGCGGCCCGCGGGCCTTCCTTTCAGGTGGCCGGCTGTTCGACCGATACGACGTGCAGCAGGCCCGCCCCGCACGCGGCACGGTAGAACTCCGCGTCGCGCAGCGCGCGTGCGAGCACGAATCCCTGTCCCGAGGCGCGCACCGCATG
>JAOUFA010000100.1 GCA_029858545.1 Betaproteobacteria bacterium | reverse complement strand
CGATCACGGCACCTATCCCTTCGTTACCTCGTCGAACTGCGTCTCGGGTGCCGCGGCGGCGGGTGCGGGCATCGGGCCGGGCCAGTTGCACTACGTGCTCGGCATCACCAAGGCGTATACGACGCGCGTCGGCGGAGGGCCTTTTCCCACCGAACTCACCGACGATGTCGGCCGCTACCTCGCGACGCGCGGCCACGAATTCGGCGCGACCACCGGGCGCGCGCGCCGCTGCGGCTGGTTCGACGCCGCCGCGCTCAAACGCTCGATCCAGTTGAACGGCGTGTCGGGACTGTGCATCACCAAGCTCGACGTGCTCGACGGCGTCGAGTCGGTGAAGCTGTGCGTCGGCTACGAGGTCGAGGGGAGGCTCTCGGACATTCTGCCCGTCGGCGCCGAGGAACTCGCGCGTTGCGTGCCGGTATACGAGGAGATGGCGGGCTGGAACGAAAGCACGGTCGGCGCGAAGCAAAAAGACGCGCTGCCGACGGCGGCGCGCGACTATCTCGCGCGAATCGAGGCGCTCACCGGCGTGCCGATCGATCTCATCTCGACCGGTCCGGACCGCGATGAGACCATTGTACTGCGTCACCCATTCGGTGCGGCCTAGAGCCCGCGCGCGTTGAGGCGAGTCAAATATGAATCGCCCCCCGGTTCTCCCCTAGGCATCGTGCCCGGCGAAGCGTAGTATGGAAACGCCCAGCAACACGCACGGGAGCCGTGGCGATGAGAAAGACCATACCGCAAAGGCCGTCTGACTACGAGAGCGAGCGCATCGTCGAGCGTCCCGACGGCTTCTACTGGCAATCGAAAGAATCCGGCGAGGAGTATGGTCCGTTCGACAGCCTGGTCGCGGCGATGGCCGATATGCAGGCCGCGCGGGAGACTCCTTACGAGCCTGGCGAGTCGCTCGAGGAAGCGGAATCCGAAATCGGCATCGCCGACTGGATCGATCCCGACACCGGCGCGCCCGCCGAGGAATCGGTGCCGCGCATCGAGGAACACTGAGCAACCGGGTCGCGCGATGCGGCGCGGCCGGCGGCAACCCGCAATCGGAGGCGATGTCGCGTCAACCCGCTGACGCGGGTCTTCGCCACAGGCTCGCGAGCCAGGGTTGCTGCGCACGCGGCAATCCGGGCGGGCGATAGTAGTGCTCGACCTCGACGAATCCCGCCTCCGACAGCAGGCGGCGCCACGATTCTAGGTCGTGGTAGACACCGTAACGTCCGCCGTTCCAGGCTTCCTGGTTGTTGCCGTGGGGATTGGAGCTGAATAGCACGCCGCCGGGTTTCAGCGCGGCACGCAATTCGCGCAGCACGCGCGGCAACTCCGCGCGCGGGACATGAAACAGCGTCGCGTTGGCGAATACGCCGTCGAAGCGTACCTCGGGCAGGTCGAGCGCGAGGAAATTCTGGTGCCAGACCTCGCAGCCGGTTTCGGCGCGCGCCATCTCGGCGAAGCGCGCGGCGCCGTCGAGCCCGATCGCGATGTGACCGAGCTCGGACAAGGTCCGCAGATCGCGCCCCGGCCCGCAGCCCAAATCGAGTATCGTGAACGGCGGGTCGCCTTCGATGTGGCGCAGCAGTGCGGCGATGTTCTGGCTGACGTCATGATCGCGCGTGCGCGCCCTGAATTCGTCGGCGTGCCGTTCGTAATGCGCGAGCGTTGCGCCGACGATCCTATCGAGCATAGAGAACCATCTGCGTGCAGCGGAACAGCGCGATCGTGCCGCCCGATGCCCTGCTCGTGACGACGGCGTCCCAGACCTGCGTGCTCCTTCCCAGATGCACCGCGGTCGCCACGCAGTCGATGAAACCGTCGCGGGCGGTGCCGAGGTGATTGGACTTCAGTTCGATCGTCGTGAACCCCGAGGCGCCTTGCGGAAGATTCGCCACGCAGCCGTAGCCCGCCGAGGTATCGGCCAGTGTCACGACGCTTCCGGCGTGCAGGAATCCGTTGGGCGCCATCAGCGCGCGCCTGAGTTCCAGTTCAGAGCGCATCACTCCGGGCCGGACCTCGACGATGACGATGCCGAGGTGTCCGGGGAGATGCCCCGCGCTAAGCTGATTGAAGTAATCGGCGGTTTGCATCGCGTCCCCGGGTTGAATTACGCGTGCCGCGGGCGCGGCACGCGCCATTATCCCGCAGGTCGGCGCGTCGCGCTCAGCCCGCGTACCATAGCACCGCGAAGAAGTGGCACACGGTGCCCGCCAGCACGAACAGGTGCCATACGAAGTGGCCGTATCGAAGCCGCCCGTCGAGCGCGAAGAACACCACGCCCAGCGTGTACGACAGCCCTCCCGCGACGAGCCAGAACAGCCCGTCGCCCGGCATATGCAGCCACAGCGGTTTGATCGCGATGACGGCGAGCCAGCCCATCACGAGATACAGCAACGTGGAAACGATCGGAAAGCGCACGCCGGCAACCGCCTTCAGCGTGATGCCCGCCAGCGCGAGACCCCAGATGATCCCGAATAACGTCCATCCCCAGGGGCCGTGCAGCACCCCGAGCGTGAACGGCGTGTAAGTGCCGGCGATCAGCAGGTAGATGGCGCCGTGGTCGAGAATCTGAAACACCGCCTTGATGCGATTGCGCGGCAGCGCGTGGTAGACCACCGAGGCGAGGTAGAGCAGGATCATCGTTGCGGCAAAGATGCTCGCGCCGACGATGGCACCGGCGCCCGCATCGGCGCGCCGCGCCGCGTGCACGATCAGCACCGGGGCGGCGGCGAGCGCGGCGAGCAAGCCGATACCATGGCTCACGCTGTTGGCGATTTCCTCGCCAAGGGATTGCGCCCGCTCGCCCGACTTGCTTGGCGCAGTCATCTCCGCCCACGCAGCGAACCGATCAGCGCCGGCTCGGCTGCGGCGCTCGGCGCGGGCCGCCGCGCCACGCAGCACGGCGCAGCGGAGCTTGCGACCGGTGCATCGTTCTTCGAATACCCCGGCGCTAGGACGACGATCTGGCGAGACATCTTCCCTTTTTCTCCAGCCAATAAACAGTGTTACCCACCACGACTATCGACCCGGATACGATGGCAGAGCCGGCGCCGACCGCGAGCAGCGCCGCCAGGCAGGCACCTTCGACTTCGCTGCCCCCGCCCCCGCTGCAAACATCGCTGATCAGTACGCCGGTTTCCAGTTCCAGCCGCCTGGCGTCGATCCTGCAGTCCGAATCGTAATACTCGACCTTCTTTGGATAGACGACGCAGGCCGAAAGAGCGAACGACAGCAAGACGACCACCGCGGAACGTATTCGTGTGATGCGCATAGCGCGAATTCCCGCTAACGATCGCCGGTCGCGGCGCCCAAAGCGGCGGCCGCGCCGACGACCCGTGCCGCCTTCGGAATGCAAACGGAACATGCTGCCGGCGCGGCGCCGACTGTGCCACGATTCTCGAGAAATGTGCAATTCATCTTCGTCGGGCGGCGCGAAGAACAGGCGGCCGTGCAGTCAGGGCAGGCCTTGGGCGCTCATCGGCGGGCGCCCCCGGCAGATTCGGCGATCGGTGTCGACGGTGCGCCCGTGCCAGCCGGAAGTCGCTTGGTCATGAACGCTGAACTCGCGGGGCAAAGACCGGAAAATTCCTTCGTCTCGCGAATGGCGAGCGGAGCGTTCTCGCGCACGCTGTGGCGATAGCCCAGGCGCTCGAAGAAGCGCTCTGCCGTGGTGGTCAGCAGGTACAGCTCGGTCACTCCCCGGGATCGAGCATAGCGCTCCGCTTCAGCCACCAGCGCCTTCGCGCAGCCGATGCCGCGACTGTCCGTCGCCACGGCGAGGGAGCGCAGCAGCGCGACCGTGCCGTAGATCTCGAGGCCGACGACTCCCTTGGGCGTTTGCGGCGTGCCGCAGCCGAAGAAATGCTCGAGGTTCACGGTCGAAAGATCGGCGCTCGGCAACCGCGATTCGGTCAGGAGTCGCTCCACCTGTGGACCCGGCGGATTACGAAATATGTTCATTGCATCCTCCCGTACGGCCGATGAACGAGGCGGCCGAAGAACCCCGATCCCGCACCGATCGCTCGGGCCGCCGCGCAACCGCCCGCGCCGCGGTCGCTCGCTTCGACTGAAGGGCGGGCGTCATGTTGCTAGCCCGGGATCTCGGGCTCGACCAGCGTGGCAAGCTGCGAGAGGGACTCCTGCCATCCGAGGTAGCACATTTCGAGGGGAACGACTTCGGGCAACCCTTCTTGCACGATGCCGATCTCGGTGCCGCAGGACACCCTGGCGAAAGTGACCGTCACCTGCATCACCCCGGGCAGGTTCGGGTCGTCGAACTTGTCCGTGTAGCGAATGCGATCGTGCGGGGCAAGTTCAAGGTACTCGCCACCGAAGGAGTGGCCGTTCCCGGTATTGAAATGGGTGAACGACATCCTGAACGTGCCACCGACCTTGCCATCCAGGTGGTGAACCTTGCAGGTGAAACCGTGCGGCGGCAGCCACTTGGCCATCGCGTCGGCATCGAGAAACGCCCGGTAGACCCGCTCGGGCGGCGCGCGAAGCACACGGTGCAGGCGTACGGTAGCTTTGGGCATGGTCGTTGTTCCTCGATGCATCGATCAGTGCGAGGGCGGCAGCACCAGGGGATCAGGCCGCGGTGATGTTTACGGGGATCTTCTTGCCCATGCTGATGCGCGGCTCCATCTGGTACCCCAGTTTCAGGTAAAACGCCGCCACGGCTTCATTCCCCTGCGTGATCTGCAGGTTGATCTTCGCACAGCCCAAGCGCTTGAGGCGCGCCTCGGCGTGCCGCATCAGCCGGGATCCAAGACCGCGTCGGCGATAGTCCGGGAGCACCGCCAGCGAGTAGATCCAGCCGCGGTGTCCGTCATATCCGGCCATGACGCTGCCCACGACCTTTCCCACGGTCTCCGCCACAAACAGCAGTCCATCGCCCACGGCAAGCTTCTTGTCGATTGCGAAATGCGGCGCGTTGTGCGCGGCGCCATAGCCGAGCACGCGCTGCCATAGCTCAACCACCTGGCTGCGGTGGGCCAGGGGTTCAAACTGGAGAATGCTTTCGTTCATCTGAACATGCTCATGCCGAACGTTCGAGCCGGGCGGGTACCCACGGCCGGGGGCCGCGGAAGGGACGCCGTCAGCGGTCCTCCTAGGCGAGCGACACCAGGGCGGAGGCGATCATTGTCAACCCGATGAAACCGACTGTCCAGACGGCGGTGCGCAGGTACGCGATGCCCAGGTAGTAGACCGGGATGTACACGAGCCGGGACCAGAAGAAGATCTCGGCGCCGAGCAGCACGCGGGGAGACTGGATCCCCGAGACGTGTGCGACGAGTGCCAGTGCGGCAAAGAGAACGAAGCTCTCCAGCGTGTTCCTGGCGGTGCGGTCCGCGCGCCCCGCAAACGGACCCGCCGCGGGAAGATGGTCCCGGTTGCCCATCGCGATCTTCGTTCCTGGAAGGGTCCACGCCTTGGCACGGATGAGGCTGGCCGCGAGCAGCAGCAGCCAGGTGAGGGCGGCCATGTACACCACGAGCGATAGAAGTCTGGTCATGTCTGTTTCCTCCGTTCGGGGTGGCCGATTCGCGTCGTTTGCGCCAGGACGCCACCTAGACCCTCGCGCGCGGGTCGATGCCGGCCCTTCGTTCGCTTGCGCGTAACAAGCCGTTTGATTGCGGCCGCTCCGAGCGCTGACGGAAGGACGAACACGAGGCTTCCAGCATACAGGAATGGAATCACGAGGCGCGCCCACGATTCCCCATGACTGCGCCCGATACTTTCCAGGCGGACGATTTCGACCAGATAAATGCCTGCCGCCATGACGAGCGGAGCGGCGAAAAGCAGCGCGACGAACAGCGACCTCCGTCTCGTCAACGAGCCGATCGACACGCCCGCGGCGATGCTCGGTATGACGATGAGCAAGGTTGCCGCGTCGACGTTATACATCAGTGTCCTCCGGTTCTCGCGGCGGGCCGCCACGCGCACCGGCCCAGCGCGGCAAGGTCGCGCCACCTTCGACGCAGCGACGGACTCCGCGCGCTCAACTTGCTCATCTTGCCGGCGGCAGGGTCCACCGTGGGGTTAAGGAGCTTTCTGCGGCAGCTCCGGGAATTGCGGTAGCTCATCGGTGATGTCGAACCACGGCGCCTTGTGCGCGACGAATACATGAAACCCGGGTTTGACACCCGGATCGTCATCGAGCGCCCCAAGCGGCAGACCGTAGGAAGACGGATGGTGGTCAAAGCGGCTGAGAAGCGGGGAGCCGCAGACTCGGCAAAAGCCACGGTGGTTGCCCGCAGACGACTCGTAGTACGTGACGAGTTCTGCGCCCTGAAGCCACCGGAAATCCACCGCCTTCACGCGCGCGCGACTGCGAAACGCAGCGCCGTGCGCCTTCCGGCACATCGAGCAATGGCAGTTAAGCGGGTTAGAAAGTGGACCTGTGATCTCGTACCGCACGCCACCGCAGAGGCAACTGCCGCGCAACATCTTGGCTCCCTAACGTTTGCTTCCGACCTGTCAATCCAATCACCTGACTTGCCACCCTCGCGCATTCTGGCCTTTTCACGAGCCGCGCACCAGGCATCGCCGCGTTGACCGGCAAATTAGGCACTGCCTCCTCCGCTTCGATTCTTTGAAGGTGCCGCGCTAGAATTGCCGGCAATTCCTGGCTTTTGCCTTGATCTTTCAAATACCGTGTATCCGACAAATGACACCAGCGAAAACCAGGCCCAATAGAGAATAAATGGATGCCAAGAGTGAAGAGTTATCCAGGCAAAGCCGAACTCAACGTATTGGCTGTTGGAACAGAACTCTTCCACCAGCGGAATGCCGAGCATGCATAACGGAACGAGCAGAAGACCAACGGTGAACGCCCCCACCAGCGGGATGAGAAGAATGGCGACCATAAGAAGGCCTGTGACGATGGACTTCAACAGGCGAACGAGCATGCGATGCCTAACGCCGGAGGTCAGCCGCGAAGGCCGCGGAGCGAAGCGACGGGGACCGCGTCGGCTGGAACGACTGCTTGGGCGGCGCGTGCGACATGCCTAGCGTTCCGCCGATCGGATGCCGAGCACCTTGCCGAACGTGCCGCCGGCCCACATGAAACTCATGAACGCAACAAGTTCGACAAGCTCCGCATCGGAGAACTCCTCGCGCAAGACCTCGATCAGCAATTTGTCGATGGTTCGATGGTCGGCAGCAAACGCTTGCGCAAGTGCTACCGCCAAGGATGTACGCAGCGCACCGTGACGATCATCCGGCGGTCCAGCCTTGGCCTGGCAGTACACGCATCCGGTGCCGAGCGCGAGAGTGCGCCGCACCTGCTCCAGGAGATCCTTGGGCAAGAGGGAGTGATCGAAGAATGTGCGCTCCAGAACTGACCACGGACCCAGCACATGGGGTGCGTGCCCCATGACTCGCTCATAGTTGGTGCTGCCAACGTCTGACAGGGGAATGTGTGCTGACATAGGAGGGGTGTCGCCTAGCGTTGCGGTGTGGGACGGGCGCGGCGTTCTCTGCGCCGGTCCCCCACGAACGCCTTGTTATGCCGAGCCATAGTCAAACCCGTGGAAATGTCGGCTGGCAGAGATTCCGATGTTCATGCGACCACTTGAACCGATGAGTTCTCCAGAACCGGGTTCAGGAACCATTTCAAGAACTAAACGAAGTTCAGCAGTATTCATACTGCCTTTGTGTAAGCATAACGTTCGAGCCAACGCGCGTGAAGGGGCCGGCCCTCCGCCGGCGGAGCCGATGTGGAACCATGGCGCTTCCCTGGGCAAGGCGGCCGGCCTCGGCACGTTGCGCGTTGAGCGACGGCTTGAGCAGCAGTGCCGTTGGCCGCGGAGCGCGCTACCTCTTCTTATGCGACGACCAGTGAATGGCCCGGATCAGCCACCCGGCGCTAGACCTGCT
Organism: Betaproteobacteria bacterium; assembly: GCA_029858545.1. Taxonomy (GTDB): domain Bacteria; phylum Pseudomonadota; class Gammaproteobacteria; order Burkholderiales; family SG8-39; genus JAOUFA01. The sequence continues at coordinate 2,451 of JAOUFA010000100.1, read as the reverse complement.
GAGCACCACCAACTCGGCACCGGCCAGGCTCACGGGTTTGCCCTGGAACTCGCCTTGCGTAGTGCTGGTCGAAGTGACCCAGGCGACCTCGCCATTGACGGAGACGTTCACGTTCTCCCTCTTGGAGGCGGTGCCGCGCGCGAACTTGATGTCCTCGGCGAGGTGGTGAGCGAGGTAATGCCGCCGCGACTCCAGGTCGCCGCCCTCAAGAACCACGGCATCCGGCGCGAGCAGCGCCGCCGCGGCCGCTGTGTCCCCGGCGCGAAGCGCTCCATGGAAGCGCTCGACCGCTGCGACAGCCGCTGCCGCGTCTGGATCCGCAGGCTGAGAACCGGCCGGGTGGAGCCACGTAACGAGAAAGAACGCGACGAGATAAGTGGTGATTGCGCGCACGGGGGGGGATGGTTGGTCGTCTGCTACCCGCCGTGCGCGCTCCGCCGCGTGCGCTGGCGGGCGCGGCCGGCTGTTACAGGTCGGGTGCAGCGAGGGGTTGGGCGGCATTCAATGCTCTGGGCTGCGCAGCAAGTCCGGCAGGCCGTCGTGCGGGCCCAGCACGTGTTGCGGGACATCATGCCACCAATCACCCTGTTTCATGTCGGCTTGTCGCGAAGGATTGAGCGGATAGAAGATACGACTGCCCGGCTTCGGCGCTTCGCCACCGACCAACAGGAGCACCTCGCTCCGGGAGTTGTTGATAAAGCAATGGGAGATCCCGGTGCCGGCAGGGAAGGCAGCCAGATCACCGGCACCCATGCGGTGCAGATCACCATTGATCCATGCGTCGACTTGTCCTTCGATCACGTAGACAAATTCCTCCTCGTTCTCCTCCGCGTGCGGCCACGACGACCGCGTGCCAGGCGCAAGCCGCTGAAGGTTGACCCCGATGCGAACCAGCCCGGCGACCTTTCCCAGACGACGAACCGGTCCGATTGGCTCCGTACTTTGCGGATAGACGTGCGTCGCCTCGGGCAACTCTTGAGCCGAGACGATGAACGAAGGGCGAGTAGTCATGGCAGTCGCTCCGATGAGGGGAGAGGGTGTGTGCCGCCCAACAACGCTCACAACGAGGGGCGCGCGTGCCTCTCAATCGCGCTGTTAGAGCGCAACGGCGCCGCCTCGGAAGACGGTGCCTTGGGTTCAGCAAGTCTGACTTTCATGGATCTTTTAATATGCCGATCATTGCCCGCTTGGTTACTGTCCCACCAGTCAAAACTGAGATATCCCGCTTGTTCCTTGAATGTCGGGCTCATGATGTGGCCAGCGAAGCCGTAGATCGGCGCAGGCTTGTCGAAAGAGATTCGATACGCCAGGTCGCCAGCGGCCGTGTATTTCGTCAAAACCATCTTCCCGTGTTCCGCGGCGTAATCGAAAAACCACAGCACCTCGGCTTCGCACAAAACGTTCCCAGTGTAGCGCGCCTTCTTGCGTCCGGTTGGATCACCGGTAAATAGAAACCAGCCCTGCATCAAGGGTGTCCCCGCCTTCTCCGGCTTGAGCAGCTGTGTGCACCGATCGTGTCGCGGCTTGTCGAAACTCAGGTCGGCCCACTTGGTCGTTCCGTCGTCATGGTCTTTGATGATCCAGGCCGGCTCGTAGAGTTTCTCACTGAGAATTTCGAGAGCCACCGGCGTCGCATTGCCCGGCTCGCGCGCCTGGGGGTGGGATAGCGAGGCTCCCGCCTTGAGGAACGACTGAAGGGGAGACTCGACGGGGGGGCGCGTTGATCGCGACAGCCAGTAGCTGACGGAATTTCCGTGCATAAGATACTGCAGCACCCCCCGCAGCGCACCGACCTCCTCGCCTGCGTCGCTGTCCTTGGTTTCGAGCGCATAACCACTTCGAAATGTTCCCTGGAAACGCGCGAGCAAGACGCCGCTCTCATCCGTCAGTTCGATGGTTACCGCGGCGAGGTCTCCGTCTCGCGATTCAGACACCACCAGCCGTGGCGCCTTCTCGTTCGCGGAGGCCCTGGAGAACCCCGCGGCGAGCACTGTATCGACGACGTTCTCGCGCCAATAGTCGCGGGAGATTCCGGTGTACGGGCCGCGAAAGCCTCTTGTCACGAAGCAGCCGTCTCCATAGCAGGCGGGAGCAACGCTCGCGTAGGGAAACCTCCGTCCGCGCAGTTCCGACGTGCTGGTTTCGATATGCAGAGGCTGGCCGACAGCGCCGCGCCACGGACGCGATATCTCTAGGTGATCCCGGTTCGACGCATCGGAGACGACACTCGGCAGACGGGTGTTCACACCGACGAGCAGCGTGATCAGGATCGTTGCAACGGTCGCCACCCCGATGCGCTTCGTCAGCCCGCGGGCCATCGAGAACACGACCATTGCCAGTCCGGCCAGAAAGGCGTTGGGCGCGATTGAAGCGATCAGAAGTCCCAACAGGGGCACGACGGATCCCGCCGCAGCCATAGGAACACTGACGGAGATCAGGACAAGACCGAAA
>JAOUFA010000527.1 GCA_029858545.1 Betaproteobacteria bacterium | reverse complement strand
TTCCTCGATCCAGCGCTCGCGCAGCGCCGGCAGGCCCCTGCGGATGTCGATCGTCGCGGCGGGATCGGTATAGGGGCCGGAGGTGTCGTACACCATGATCGGCGGATTTTGGTCGGCCGCCGAACCTCGTGCGCCGGGGGTCTCGGACTGGCTGATCTCGCGCATCGGCACGCGCAGGTCGGGGCGCGAGCCAGGGATATGAACCTTGCGCGAGCCGGGCAGCGGTTGTACCGAGGCGACATCGACCGTCGCGGTGGCGGCAAGAAACTTGGGATTGGCGTTCATGACTTCTCCATTCTGTCCGGGCCGCGACGGAGAAGCGGGCGATGCACCGCAAGTGCACCACGCTTCCCTACGGCGGCATTACCCGCATCAGGTTCCTAGGGTATTTCTCACCCGGCGGCGTGCGTCGTTTTTCGTTGCGGCCAGGACCCCTGCGTGCACTGTGACCCTATCCCAAAGCAGGGGTGATGACAAGAAAGTCCCCAATTCGGCAAATGCCCCTTGATATTCCGGCCTCCTTCCACTATCTTACTGACCAGTCAGTTAGTTAATTCCAGCCCCTCGATTCCCGCTTCGATCGTTCCATCCTTCAATCCTTTTTGATCCATCTCCGCTCATGACCAGTACCGCCAAAGCCCGGCAGGAGCCCCGCTGGGAGCGCCGCAAGGACGACCGTCCCGAGCAGATCACCGCCGCCGCGCTCGATCTGTTCGTCGAACGCGGCTACGCCGGCACGCGCCTCGAAGACGTCGCCGAACGCGCGGGGGTCTCCAAGGGCACCGTCTACCTCTACTTCGCCAACAAGACCGAGCTGTTCAAGGCGGTGGTGCGCGAGGGCATCGTCTCGCCGCTTACCGAGGCGCGCAACGTGATCGACCAGTACCGGGGAGACATGTTCGAGCTGCTCTGCAAGATGATGAGGGAATGGTGGCTGCGCATCGGCGCGACCTCGCTCTCCGGCATTCCGAAGCTGGTGATCTCCGAGGCGCGCAACTTTCCCGAAATCGCCGAGTTCTACATGACCGAAGTGATCGAGCCGGCAAACGCCGCGATCGGCCGCCTCATCGAACGCGGTATCGAGCGCGGCGAATTCCGCGCCGTGGATGCCGTGCAGATGGCGACCCTGATCCAGGCGCCGCTGTTGATGCTCGCCCTGTGGCGCAATTCGCTCGGTTGCTGCCGGCCGCAGGCGCTCGATCCGGCGAAACTCATCGACCACCACATCGAAATGCTGCGCGGCATGCTGCTCGGCTCGGCGCAAAGGAGATAGACATGAAACCGGCAGTACGCAAACTGATGTTGGTCGCGCTCGCCGCTGGCGCGATCGCGGTCGCCACGTTCGCCACCGTCGGCGTGCGCGCCAAGTCCGAGGGCGGCGCGGCGCAGCCCGCGCGCAGCGCGGAACTCGAATTCCTGGGCAGCGACCTGATCACGGTCGAGGCGCTGCCGCTCGAGGCGAGCCTCGCCCTCACCGGCAACCTCAGCCCGCTCGTCGAGGCGACGGTGAAGGCCAAGGTCGTCGGCGAACTGGTTGAAGTCACCGTGCGCGAGGGCCAGAGCGTGCGCCGCGGTCAGGTGCTCGCACGCATCGACCCCACCGAAGTGCGCGCGCGGGTCGCCGGACGCAGCGCGGATCTCGAGGCCGCGCGCGCCCAGCTGGAACTCGCCGAGAAGAACCGCGCGACGCAGAAAACCCTTCTCGACAAGGGCTACATCTCGCAGAATGCCTTCGACGCGACCGACAGCAGCCGCGACGTGGCAAGCGCGCGGCTGCGCGCGGCCCAGGCCGAACTCGCGGTGGCGCGCAAGTCTCTGGGCGACGCGGTGCTGCACGCGCCGTTCTCGGGAGTCGTCTCGCAGCGCCACGCCGAGCCGGGCGAACGCGTCGCGCTCGACGCGCGGATCATCTCGCTCGTCGATCTGTCGCGCCTGGAGCTGGCGGCGGCGATACCGGCCTCGGCGATCGCGCAGGTACGCGTCGGGCAGAAGCTCTCGTTTCGCGTCGACGGCTATGGGGACCGACAGTTCGACGGTCACATCGAACGCATCAACCCGGCGACCGTCGCCGGATCGCGCTCGATCAACGTTTACGCGGTCATCGACAACCGCGACCGCGCCTTGCGCGCGGGCTTGTTCGCGCAGGGCAGCCTTTCGCTCGCGCGCCACGACGACGCGCTGAGCGTGCCGGTATCGGCGCTGCGCGAGCAGGCCGGACAGACCTACGTTTACGCGATCGTCGACGGCGCGGTGCGCAAGAAAGCCGTGCGCGTGGGGCCGACGGGCGATGCGGGCATGGCGCAGGTGCTCGAAGGTCTTGCCGCGGGCGAGCGCGTCGTGAAGATCAATCTCGGCAACCTGCGCGAAGGTGCGCTCGCGCGCGTCGCGAACGAGCAGGCGAACGCGACGCGCTAGGCGGTGCGCATGGACACACCTGCGCGCGCGCCGCGATTTGCGATCTTCACCGATCGCCGTCTCCGGCACGCTTGTCTTTTCCGCA
>JAOUFA010000526.1 GCA_029858545.1 Betaproteobacteria bacterium | reverse complement strand
CGCCCTCGCGGCGGGCCCGGTGGCCGACCACCCGGCGCCGACCGTGCGCAGGCTGGGGCGGCAGGCCAGCTCCGGCGCGCCAGTGACGCTGGCCAGGAACCGGGCGACTCCGCGCTAGCCTATCGGTAACCGGTTGCTTGCCTTGCCGGGGAACCGGATTGTCGTCCTGTTTTCCCGCGAATCGTCCGGCGTTTTCTCCCCGCCGTGCGAGTTCTCTCCGTCCGCGGCAGCGCCGCGCCCTCTGACCTGCACCGCCCGGCCACGATGAAGCCACGCCTCTACCTCACCCAACCCGTCGCCCCCAGCGCCATGGAGCGATTGCGCGCTGCGGCCCGGATCGACTTCAATCCCGACCCGCTGCACATCGCGACGCGCGACGAATTGCTCTCCGCCGCGCGCGACCACGACGTGATCTTCTGTCTGCTGCACGACAAGCTCGATCGCGAGGTAATCGCCGCGGGTACCGCGCTGCGCCTGATCGCATCGATGACCATCACGCCTGCCGATATCGACGTCGCCGAGGCAACGCGCCGGCGCATTCCGGTAACGACGATTCCGGCGCTGATGCTCGACGAACCGACGGCGGATCTGGCGTGGTCGCTGCTCCTCGCGGTGGCACGGCGTACGGCCGAGGGCGATCGCATGCTGCGCTCGGGAATCTTCCCGGGCTCGCAGTCGTGCTACCTGGAAGGCGCCGCGGTAAGCGGCAAACGGCTCGGCATCGTCGGCATGGGCGGCGTCGGCAGGGCCGCCGCGCGGCGCGCTCAGGGCTTCGCCATGCCGGTGCTGTACCACGACCCGCGGCGTCTGACCGCCGAGGAGGAACGCTCGCTCGCGCTGACCTGGGTCGAATTCGATGAACTACTGCGCCGTGCGGACTTCGTCTCGATCCACTCGCGACTCACCCCTGCGACGCGACATCTTTTCGGTGCGCGTGAATTCGCGTTGATGAAACCCACCGCCTTCCTGATCAACACCGCGCGCGGGCCGATCGTCGATGAAGCGGCGCTCGTGCACGCGCTCGAGCGCCGCACGATCGCCGGTGCGGGGCTCGACGTATACGAGAATGAACCGCGTCCGCACGCAAAACTGCTCACGCTGCCCAATGTCGTCATGACCCCGCACATCGGCAGCGCGATCGGCGAACTGCGCGACGCGATGGCGAATGTCGTGGTCGACAACATCCTCGCGGTGCTCGACGGGCGCAGACCTCCGAACTGCTGGAACCCGGAGATCTACGGCGCCGACGCCTGAACTCCGTTGCTGCGATCTTCCTTGATGCCCGTCTGCAAGGAGACCGCCACGAAGGCTTCGAACCAGTGCGTCGGTGAACGCGCGCCCAGGTCGGCAACAGCCCGGGCCGCATCACGGCCCCCGCTGCAGCGCGGGGCCCCGCGAACTGCGCGTCGCCACGATCACGCCGACCAGGATGGTCGCGACGCCGGTGGCGTGGAAAATATGAAACGCCTCGCCGAGAAACGCTATCGCCAGCAGCGTGCCGAACACCGGTATCAGATGCAGGGTAAATCCGGCGGCATTGGCGCCGACGACCGCCACGCCGCGATTCCAGCAGATCAGCGCGCCAACCGAGGCGGCCGCGGCGACATAGAGCACGGCTGCGGCCTCGCCAGCCGTCGGCCAGCGCGGCGGCGAGCGCAGCACCTGCAGTGCGAATGATGGAACGAGCATCACCACCCCCGCCACCGAGATCAGGAACAGGAGCGCAACGCCGCCGAGTTCCGGCGGACGGCGTTTGAGCAGCACCGAATAGATCCCCCATGCCGGCATCGCGAGCAGGATCCACCCGTCACCGGCGTGGAATTCGAGTTGCAACAGGCTATGCGGGTCGCCGCGCGAGAGAATCACCAGGATCCCGGCGAGCGAGATCAGCATTCCCATCACCTGCCGGCGGGTAGCTCGCTCGCGCTCGATCGCAAACGAGCAAAGCAGCATGAAAAGCGGCGCCGATGCGTTGAGCAGAACGGCGTTGACAGTGGTCGTCGTCTTCAACCCAAGATAGACCAGCGTCTGGAACAGCACCACGCCAGTCAGGGCCAGCAGCGCGATCAGCCACGCGCTGCGCCGTATCGGGGCCCTTTTCGCCGCCAATCCGGGCAACGCGAACGGCGCCAGAATCAGCGCCGCGATCGCCCAGCGCCAGAAATTGAGCGTGATCGGTTCCATTGAGTCGCGCAACGCGCGGCCGATCACCCAATTGCCGCCCCAGAACAGGTTCGCCAGAGCGAGCAGCAGGAACGCGGAACTGCGCGTTCCGCCGAGGGTGGCTTTGGACGGCGGGGAGGGCATGACGGACGCAGTCTACCTACTTTGCTCATTGACGGAAGAACGGCATTGAAGCCCCGCGGGGGCACCGTACGATGCGCCATGGCATGAAACGCAACCGCGTAGATTCCGCAGATCGGATAGCTTCGAAAGCCGGTCGCCGATTTCGCGCCTCGCGGCTCAGGCTGTACCCTATCGATCCGGGGCAACCGGACCTG
>JAOUFA010000099.1 GCA_029858545.1 Betaproteobacteria bacterium | reverse complement strand
CGTCGGGGTCAGCGTGACGGCATCGGGCGTGTTGTTGCCGGTGCCGCGCACGCTGCCGCCGATCTGGATCACCAGACGGTGCGTGAGGCTCCCGTCGTAGGTCAGATCGCCCAGATCCGCCTTGAAGTTATTCCCGCTATCGGTCGAAGCCGCGACGTCCGCCGCCACCTGGGTGATATTCCGATAGAAGGTATACGTGTAGCTTCCATCGCCGTGATCGACCAGGGTTCCGGTGTTGTCGGTGCCCGGCCTTTGCGGTACGACGTTCGGCACGGTCGTGGTCGGCACGCTCGTTACGATATAGCTGACCCACCGGCTCGGGCTGCCGCTCGTGCCCGGAACCAGCTTGGCCAGCGCGAACTGGATGTTCGTCAAACCGGGGAGAGTCGCCGTCGCGCTCTGGGAGGTGAATCCCAGGCCCGGAATTCCCTTGCCCGCGGCGTCCTTCAGGGTGAAGTCGACCACGGGGTTGGCGGCAACGTTGGTCACGCTGGTGACCGTCCCGGTAATCGAGAGCGACTGTAGATCCGTCACGCTCAGCGCGGCCGCATTGGTTACCGGCACACTGCCCGCCGGTCCCGCCGCTCCCGGCGCGCCGTCATTGCCTGAACAGCCGGCAAGCACGGCGAGGGCGACGCCCATCACCCCAAGAAACCTGAACCGGTACGCTGCGAATTTACGATGGCACATGGAAAATCTCCTGTCTTCTTCCCGATTTCTTTGTCGATCGACGTGCTGCCGATGCCCCTTTTGTTCTAAATCTGGATTTCCGCCGCCATTGTGCCGAATGCATACGTAATTCTGCTTTGACGATGATCAATAAGGACGCCATCTGTTCCGCAGAGGGCCCCATATTCATGTTGACGCATATCAATAGTCGCCGAGCCCGCAAGAACCATCATTGTGCCGACGCGTAACGCTGTGGCGGCCAACCGCAAATTGGTGGCGCGGGTTGGTGCGCAGTCGGTGCGCAGGGCGGCCGTCGAAATCGGTCGCGCGACTGCCGAGCGGATTGTTATAACATTGAACGAAGTAATGTCGAAACAAGAACAGGAAAGGAGTTCGTTGCCATGGATCGTGATTCATCCCTCAAACAGTTGGCCCTTATCGTTGCAGGGCTATCGATCGGTCTTCTCGCCGCGCCGGTTTCACACGCCGCCGACGTGGCCAGCATCGCCGAGCAGTGCGCCGCCTGCCACGGCAAGGATGGCGCGAGCAAGGAATCGACCGTGCCGAGCATCGGCGGATTTTCGGCGACCTACCTCGTCGACAGCATGAAGACCTACAAGAAGAAGGAGCGTCCCTGCGTGGAGACCAAATACCTGGAAGGCCCCAAGAAGGGCCAGAAATCGGACATGTGCAAGGTGGCCGCTGATCTGAACGCCGCCGACACCCAGGCGGTGGCGAAATACCTCGCGGGCAAGAAATTCGTGCGAGCCAAGCAACCCTTCGACGCGGCCAAGGCCCAGCAGGGCAAGAACGTGCACAACACCGAATGCAAGAAGTGTCACGAGAAGGGCGGCAGTTCCGCCGACGACGACGCGGGCATTCTCGCCGGCCAGTGGGCGCATTATCTCAAGGAACAGTTCGTCATTTTCCGCGCCGGAAAGCGTCCGATGGACGAGAAGATGAAGCCCAAGCTCGAGAAGCTGAGCAAGGAGGACGAGGACGCGCTGGTTCACTACTACGCGAGCCAGCAGTAGCGTAACGCCTGCACAACCCGGATACCGAGGAGATTCACCATGGCGGATGCCAACAAGGAAGAAAAACCCCAGACCCGCTGGCAGTCGCTGTGGCGCCGGCCGAAGGCGCGCTACTGGCTGGGTATCCCGCTCGGCGGCGGCCTGATGTTCGTGCTCGGCATCATCTTCTGGGGCGGATTCAATACGGTGCTGGAGGCCACCAACCAGGAGGCCTTCTGCATCTCCTGCCACGAGATGCGCGACAACGTGTACGTGGAGTTGCAGAAGACGGTCCATTACACCAACCGCACCGGGGTGCGCGCCACCTGCGCGGATTGCCACGTGCCCAAGGAATGGACGCACAAGATGCTGCGCAAGATGCGCGCGAGCATTAACGAGCTGCCGCACAAGATCCTCGGCACGATCGACACCAAGGAGAAGTTCGAGGCGCATCGCCTGCAACTCGCGCAGAACGTGTGGAAGGAGATGAAGGCCAACGACTCGCACGAGTGCCGCAATTGCCACTCGATTCTCTCGATGGACCCCGAAAAGCAGGGCAAGAGCGCGCGCAAGAAGCACGATCCGGAACGCGTCAAGGAAAAAGGCCAGACCTGCATCGACTGCCACAAGGGCATCGCGCACGATTTGCCGAAGGGCTACGTTCCCGAAGACGAGAAGGACGACTAGCGGCGGTCCGCAGACCGGGAGACATTCCTCTGTACCTGATACCCAGGCATGTACCGCCAGGCCGCAGGGCGCGCCTGGCGGCGGTCTTTGTACTCGGCCTGGTGACGCTGCCTGCGCCGCTGCCAGCCGGTGCCTCCGAGCCCCGCCTGCCCGAACTGCGTCCCGGCCTGTGGCAATTCCAGGGACGCGAAGGCGGCCGAAAGATCGACAGCAGGAAATGCGCCAGTCCGAGCGAGGAATTGCGTGCCGAAAACGCGGCGCTGGCGAAACTGGGTTGCACGTTTACTTCACCCACCCCGTCGCATGACACCTACCGCTACCAGTCCCGCTGCGACCTGACGACGCGCCGCGGCCGTGCGCTGACATCACAACGGAATTCGGTCATCAAAGTGCGCGGCGATCAGGCCTTCGAGTTGACGGTAAAGGGAACCTCGAATGGCAATCCGGTCGACGACCTGATCGTCGGCAAGCGCATCGGCGAATGCAACAAACCGGTCGCCTCCCGACCGGCCGGCAAGAAGCCCTGAACGCAATCGCGCGGCGGCAACATTCCCGCCGCCATCGCACGGGGGCCGCAGGCGATCGGACGCCTCCCAACCGACCCGGTTGCCGCGCAACAGGCGGATTGATGTGAATCAAGCTTGGCCACCAGTCGCGTGCGAACATAAGAAGCATAAGAAATTTGTTTCTATGAACTACCATCACAGCAACACGCTGCAACGCGAGCCTCGGCTGATCGAAGGGGTGATCGGCAATCTGCCGATGTTCCGGCACCTGTCCGGACCCCTTATCGCCCGGCTGGCGGCGGAGTCGCGCAGCCAGCACGCGCCGCGCGGCGCGCTGATCTGCCGGCGCGGCGAGTCCCTGCCCGGTCTGTACGCGGTGGCATTCGGCCTGGTCAAGCTCGCGCTCCACGGAAGCGACGGATCCGAACGGGTGGTGCGGCTGGTGGGTCCGGGCGAAACCTTTGGCAATGCGACCGCGTTGCTGGGACGCCCCAGCAGTTTCGACGGCAGCGCGATCGAGGACTGCCTGTTGGCGATCATCCCTCCCGGCGCGGTGCTCGACATCGTCGAAGGCGACGGCGGGTTCGCGCGCAGCCTCGTGCTTCGACTCTGCGAAAGCACGCTCGGCTTTCTGGCTGAAGTCGAGGCCAATGCGCATTCGCACGCGATCCAGCGCGTCGCGTCGTACCTCGATCGGTCGGTCGAGCCGATCAACGGGTCAGGCACCTGGCTCGTGAGGCTGCCGGTCACCAAGACAGTGATGGCGTCGCGCCTGGGCATCAAGAAGGAAACCCTCTCGCGGCTGTTGCGCGAGTTGTCCGAGCGCGGCCTGATCGCGGTCGACGGGCGCGAGATCGTGGTCCATGACCGCCCGGGCCTGGCCGCGATCGCGCGCGCCGGCAACGGCGCCCGATCTGCGCGCACCACCGACCACTGACGCCAGGCGGTTGCGCGGGCGGATCAGCCGGCGTGGGAGGCGATGTAGCGCTTGAGCGCGCCGGCCTCGGCGTCGATCACGCTGCAGCGTTGCGGCAGTTGCTCGATACGCTCGAAGCCGGCGGGGCGCTCGGGGTCGCGCCCCAGGGCCTCGCGAATCGTCTCGGCGAATTTGATCGGCAGCGCCGTCTCCAGGCAGACCAGCGGCACGCCGGCCTGGCGGTGTGCCAGGCCGACCTTGATGCCGTCGGCGGTATGCGGATCGATCGTCACGCCGTACCGTTCGTGGATACGCCGCATGGTATCGAGCCGGTCGGCATGACTGCTGCGGCCCGAGACGAAACCGGTCGCCGCGACACGCGCGAAATACGCCGACCCGGAGAGATCGAATTCGCCCTCGTGTTCCAGCTTGCGCCAGAGTTCGCGCACCGCGCTTCCGTCGCGTCCGGTCAGATCGAACACGTAGCGCTCGAAGTTGGATGCCTTGGCGATATCCATCGACGGGCTGGAAGTCGCGTGCACTTCGATCGATTTCCGCGCGCGATAGCGTCCGGTGCGGAAGAACTCGTCGAGCACGTCGTTCTCGTTGGTCGCGAGGATCAGCTGGCGCAGCGGCAGCCCCATCTCGCGCGCGAGATGCCCGGCGTAGATATTGCCGAAATTGCCCGAGGGCACGGCGAACGATATCTCTTCCCCGCTCGAGCGCGTGGCGCGCAACCAGCCCCAGACGTAGTACACCAATTGCGCGGCGATGCGCCCCCAGTTGATCGAATTGACCGCGCCGATGCGGTATCGCGCCTTGAACGCGGCATCCGAATTGACCGCCTTGACGAGATCCTGGCAATCGTCGAACACCCCCTTCACCGCGAGGTTGAAGATGTTCGCGTCCTGCAGCGAATACATCTGCGCGCGCTGGAAGGCGCTCATGCGCCCTTGCGGCGAGAGCATGAAGACGCGAATCCCCTGCCTGCCGCGCATCGCATATTCGGCCGCCGATCCGGTGTCGCCCGAGGTCGCGCCGAGAATGTTGAGCCGCCGATCCTCGGGACGCGCGCGCCGGGCGAGCAGGTACTCGAACAGCGGGCCGAGCAGCTGCATCGCCATGTCCTTGAACGCGAGCGTCGGGCCGTTCGACAGTCCGAGAAGGTGCAAGCCCGGCTCGAGCGTCTTGAACGGCACGATCGCTTCACTGCCGAAGATCTCCCGCGTGTAGGCGCCCGCGACGATGCGCCGCAAATCGGCGGCCGGAATGTCGTCGATGAAGCGCGCGAGGATCTCGCAGGCCAGTTCCGCGTACGAAAGTCCGCGCAGACGCTCCCATTCGCTCGCGTCGAGACGGGGAATCGCCTCCGGGACGTACAGTCCGCCGTCGGCGGCAAGCCCTTCGAGAAGGATATCGCTGAAGCGCGCCGCAGGCGCGCCGCCACGGGTCGAGACGTAACGCATCGCCGGTCCCGCGCGGGACTACAACAGTTCTTCCAGGCGGATGCGGGTCACCTTGCCAAGCACGGTGCGCAGCTTCTCGATCGCCCCGATCGCCGCATCGACATTCTTTTCCACCGCGCGGTGCGTCAGCATCACGATGTCGACGCGGCTCTCGCCCTCGCTCGGCTCCTTCTGCACCATCGCGTCGATCGATATCTTCGACTTCGCGAGGATGCGGGCGATGTCGGCGAGCACCCCCGGCTGGTCGACCACGCGCAGACGCAGATAATAGGACGTCTCGACCTCGCCGATCGGCAGAATGGATACGTTCGAGAGCCGATCGGGCTGAAAGGCGAGATGCGGCACGCGGTGCCCCGGATCGGCGGTGATGAGTCGCGTCACATCGACGAGGTCCGCGACCACCGCGCTCGCGGTCGGCAGGCTCCCCGCGCCCGCGCCATAGTAGAGCGTCGGCCCGACCGCGTCGCCCTTGACGAGCACCGCGTTCATCACGCCCTCCACGTTGGCGATCAGGCGCCGCGCCGGAACCAGCGTCGGATGCACGCGCAGCTCGATTCCCTTTTTCGCGCGGCGCGTGATGCCGAGCAGCTTGATGCGATAGCCCAGTTCCTCGGCGTAGGCGATGTCCTCGCGCGTGAGCTTCGAGATGCCCTCGGTGTAGGCCTTCCTGAACTGCATCGGCGTGCCGAAAGCGAGCGCCGAGAGAATCGTCAGCTTGTGCGCGGCGTCGATGCCCTCGATGTCGAAGGTCGGATCGGCTTCCGCATAGCCGAGCTGCTGCGCCTCGGCGAGCACGTCGCCGAAGGCAAGCCCCTTGTCGCGCATCTCGGAGAGGATGAAATTCGAGGTGCCGTTGATGATGCCGGCGATCCATTCGATGCGGTTCGCCGTGAGACCCTCGCGCAGCGCCTTGATGATCGGGATGCCGCCGCACACTGCCGCTTCGAACGCCACGGTGACGCCCCGCTTCTGCGCCGCGGCGAAGATCTGGTTGCCGTGCGTGGCGAGCAGCGCCTTGTTGGCGGTCACCACGTTCTTGCCGTGGGCGATCGCATCGAGCACCAGGTCCTTGGCGATCGTCTTGCCGCCGATCAGCTCGACCACGATGTCGATGTCGGGCGCGCGCGTCACTTCGAATGCGTCGGAGGTCACTTTCGCACGGCCCTGCGTGAGCTTCCTCGCGCGCGCGAGGTCCTTGTCGGCGACCCGCGCGATGCGGATGCTGCGCCCGGCGCGGCGCCGGATCTCCTCGCGATTGCGCTCGAGCACGGTCCAGGTGCCGCTGCCCACGGTGCCGATGCCCAGCAACCCGACGTTGATCGGTTTCATGAATGAGTTTCCTGTTGATTGGCGATGGAAGGCGGACAAGGGTCGCGGCGGCGGCCTAGCGGGCGCGGCGCCGGTATCCGTCCAGAAAATGTGCGATGCGTCCGATCGCGTCGGTCAGATCGTCGCTGTTGGGCAGGAATACCAGGCGGAAGTGGTCCGGGTGCGGCCAGTTGAATCCCGTGCCCTGCACCACCAGCACCTTCTCCTGCTCGAGCAGTTCCAGCACGAACTGCTCGTCGTCCCGGATCGGGTAGACCTTGGGATCCAGACGCGGGAAGAGGTACAGCGCCGCCTTCGGTTTCATGCAGGACACGCCGGGAATTTCGCTCACCAGCCGCCAAGCGAGGTCACGCTGGCGGCACAGCCGCCCGGCCGGCGCGACCAGGTCGTTGATGCTCTGGGTGCCGCCGAGCGCGGTCTGGATCGCAAACTGGCCCGGCACGTTGGCGCACAGGCGCATCGAGGCGAGCATGCCCAGACCCTCGATGTAGTCCTCGGCATGGCGCTTGTCGCCCGAGACCACCATCCAGCCACTGCGATAGCCGCAGGCACGGTAGTTCTTCGACAGCCCGTTGAAGGTCACGAACAGCACGTCGTCGGCGAGCGAGGCGATCGAAGTGTGCGTCGCGCCGTCGTAGAGCATCTTGTCGTAGATTTCGTCGGCGAACACGATCAGCTCGTGCTGGCGCGCGACTTCGACGAGCTCCTTCAACAGGTCGTCGGGGTAGAGCGCGCCGGTCGGATTGTTCGGGTTGATCACCACGATCGCGCGGGTGCGCGGCGAGATCTTCGCGCGCAGATCGGCCAGGTCGGGCAGCCAGCCGCTGCCTTCGTCGCAGAGATAATGGCGCGGCGTGCCGCCGGCGAGCCGCACCGCCGCGGTCCACAGCGGATAGTCGGGCGCCGGAACCAGCACTTCATCGCCGTCGTCGAGCAGGCCCTGCATCACCATCACGATCAGTTCCGACACCCCGTTGCCGACGATCACGTCGTCGAGCTGCACCCCGGCGATGCCCTTGGCCTGCGTGTACTGCATGATCGCCTTGCGCGCGGCAAAGAGGCCCTTCGAATCGGAGTAGCCCGAGGCCTGCGGCAGGTTGACGATCACGTCGTGGCGCACCTCGTCGGGCGCATCGAAGCCGAACGGCGCGAGGTTGCCGATGTTGAGCTTGAGGATGCGCTGGCCCTCCTCCTCCATCTGGCGCGCGCGCGTGTGCACCGGGCCGCGGATGTCGTAGCAGACATCGGCGAGCTTGGCGGATTTCCTGATCGGTTTGAGCATTTCCCGTCTCAGGCCGCCGCCTGCGGCAGCAGGCCGCCGCGGCGGAACATCTCGCGCATCCCGCGCAGCGCCTGCTTCAGGCGCTGTTCGTTCTCGATCAGCGCGATCCGCACGTGATCGTCGCCGTAGTCGCCGAAGCCCACGCCCGGGGACACCGCGACCTTCGCCTCGGCGAGCAGCTTCTTGGCGAATTCGATCGAGCCCATCGGGGCGTAGGGCGCGGGGATCTTCGCCCACACATACATCGAGGCGCGCGGATTCTCGACCCTCCAGCCGAGTTCGTGCAGGCCCTTCACCATCACGTCGCGACGCTTCTGGTAGCTCGCGCGCACTTCCTCGACGCAGTCCTGCGGCCCGTCGAGCGCGGCGATCGCGGCGACCTGGATCGGCGTGAAGGTTCCGTAGTCGTGGTAGCTCTTGATGCGCGCGAGCGCATGCACCAGGTCCCTATTGCCGACCATGAAACCGATCCGCCAGCCCGCCATGTTGTAGCTCTTGGAGAGCGTGAAGAACTCCACCGCCACCTCGCGCGCGCCGGGCACCTGCATGATCGACGGCGCCTTCCAGCCATCGAAGGTAATATCGGCGTAGGCAAGGTCATGCACCACCAGGATGTCGTGCTCCTTCGCGATCGCGACCACCCGCTCGAAGAATTCCAGCTCCACGCACTGCGCGGTCGGATTCGACGGAAAACCGATGATCAGCATCTTGGGCTTGGGAAACATCTCGCGAATCGCGCGCTCCAGTTCGGCGAAGAAATCCACGCCGGGGGTCATCCTCACCGAACGAATGTCGGCGCCGGCGATCGCCGCGCCGTAGATATGGATCGGGTAGGAGGGATTGGGCACCAGCACCGTGTCGCCGCGCTCGAGTGTCGCGAGCATCAGGTGCGCGAGACCCTCCTTCGAGCCGATGGTGACGATCGCTTCGCTCTCGGGGTCGAATTCGACGCCGTAGCGCTTCTGGTACCAGTCGCAGATCGCGCGGCGCAGACGCGGTATGCCCTTCGACACCGAGTACCCGTGGGTGTCCGGGCGCGTCACGACCTCGACCAGTTTGTCGACGATGTGCTTCGGCGTCGGTCCGTCGGGATTTCCCATCGACAGATCGATGATGTCCTCGCCGCGCCGGCGTGCCGCCATCTTCAATTCGGCGGTGATATTGAAGACGTACGGCGGCAGGCGTTTGATCCGTTCGAACTCTCGCATAGCCCCGGAGTGAAAAAGGTAGAATTCTAGCAGTGAAACTCCAACTAACCGTCCCCGCCGGTTCGACTTCGACCGGTCTTCTGTCGTTCACCGGCTACGGCAACGGCTACGTGCTGGTCAACGGCGCGCGCCACAATTCGAATCTGATCGTGACCCCCGATCACCTGCTCGGCTGGGATGTCGCCGGCTTCGACGCGCTGACCGAGGCGCACTTTGCGCAACTCGCCGGCTTCGCGCCCGAGGTCGCGCTGCTCGGCACCGGGACGACGCAGCGCTTTCCGCATCCACGTCTCGTCGCGCCGCTCGCGCGCGCGCGCATCGGGCTCGAGGTCATGGACACGCACGCCGCGTGCCGGACCTACAATATTTTGTTCGCCGAGTCGCGGCGCGTGCTCGCCGCGCTGCTCATTTCCTGAGGCTCTTCCTTGTCAAGGCGCTCCCTGCTGGCTGTACTGCTCGTCCTCGGCTTCATGTGGTTCGGCGGGCTCGACTACCGCAAGCTGCTCAAGGCCGACGAAGGCCGCTACGGGGAGATTCCGCGCGAAATGACGGCGAGCGGCGACTGGCTCACGCCACGCCTGAACGGCTACAAGTACTTCGAGAAACCTCCGCTCCAGTACTGGGGCACGGCGACGGCCTATTCCCTGTTCGGTGTCGGCGAATGGCAGACGCGCCTGTGGACCGCGCTCACCGGCTTCTTCGGCCTGCTATTCACGTATTTCGCCGCGCGGCGCCTCTACGGCGCGACGGTCGGCCTGTACGCGGCGGCGGCGCTCGCCGGCAGCGCCTTTTATGCCGCGGCGGGCGGGTTCGTGACCCTCGACATGGGCCTGTCATTCTTTCTTTCGGCCGCGGTGTTCGCGCTCGTTCTCGGGCAGACGGAGGCGACGCGCCCCGCGGCGCGGCGCCGCTGGATGCTCGTCGCCTGGGCGGCGATGGCGCTCGCGGCGCTCTCCAAGGGATTGATCGGCATCGCGCTACCCGTCGGCGCGGTCGGCCTGTACATCCTTTGGCAGTGGGATTGGCGCCTGCTCGCACGCCTGCATATCGGCAAGGGGCTCGCGCTGTTTCTCCTTATCGCCGCACCGTGGTTCATCGCCGTATCGCTCGCCAATCCGGAATTTGCGCATTTCTTCTTTGTCCAGGAGCACTTTCAGCGCTACCTGACGACGATCCACGAGCGCTACCAGCCGATCTGGTACTTCATTCCCATCGTCGCGCTGGGCATCATGCCCTGGCTGCCGACGCTGGTCGTCGCGCTGCCACGCGCGGCACGCGAGCGCGTCGAGCCGCCCAACGCCGCCACGCGCGTGTTCCAGCCCGCGAAATTCCTCCTTG
>JAOUFA010000098.1 GCA_029858545.1 Betaproteobacteria bacterium | reverse complement strand
AATCGGGAGGACTGGCCGCAAGCTTCTTCGCAATGATTTCCGGGGCGTGCCTGCGCAGATAGTGGGTGATCGTCTCGACGCGGATCTTCACCGATCCGGCGGGTTTCGTCGAATCGAGATCCTGGAAGGAGAAGAACAGCGTTCCCGAGCGTTCGACGATCTGCTGGACCGGAGAGTAAGTCGGCTGGTCCATGCCGCACTCGTAACTCGCGAGACGCACCACGCAGGCGATCCAGGGCATGCGCGCGGCGAACTTCGCGCCCCACAGGATTTCGTTGGTGTTGGCGCTGTACGAGGACGGCCAGACATCGGCGATGTCGAAGGCCGAGCGCATATGCCCTTCGGCGATCTCGCCGCCGAACATCCACCGCATGAGATCGGGATCGGTGGGCAGGTATTGGCTCCAGAGCACCGGATAGCCATGCACCTGGAGGTCCCCCTCGATCTCGTGGCCGATGCCCGGATCCATGTGGTAGGGCCGCGCGACGACGAGCAGGCAGGGCGTGCCGTCGCGCGCGCAGCGCTCCAGGATCTCGCGCGACTTGGCGCGCAGCCTGCGCGCGTAGCGCTCCAGCGTGGCATAGCCCCGTTCGACCGCGACGCGCGTTTCTGCGAGGGTCATCCCGGGAATCGCGTGCCGCAGTCCCTCGTAGAGCTGCTTGGGAACCAGCTCCGGGTCCGCCAGCGACACGATCGGCGCGGCATAGCGCACCCCCAGCTCGGCGAACAGGTCGCGCTCCTTCAGGAAGCCCGCCTTGATGTTCTCGGGGGCTGCCATCACGCGCGGACAGGCGAGCGAGGCGGCGACATGGCCGTCGAGCGCCGAGGGTATCGAGTAGATCATCGGCGAGAGCAGCACGTCGATCTTGCGTTTGCGGTTCTGCAGCAGTTCGCCGTAGTGGCCCGAGATGCACTTCACGGGGTAACAGCAGTCCACCGTGCCGCGCCCCTTGCCGAATTCGCGCATCTGCTCTTCCGAGGTATCGGAGGAGAATTCGACGCGCCGCGCCTCGATGCCGAGCGCCTCCAGGAAGCCCATCCAGAACTGGTGCGTCGACCACAGATTGAGGACGCGCGGGATCCCCACGCGCAGCGCCGAGCGCGGCTTGGACGCGAGCGCGAGCGCGCCCGGATCGAGCCGCGGGGGTATATCGAGGCCCGGACTAAACCGTGGCCTTAGGTTGCCGAAAGGCGTCTTCTCGAACCAGGTCAGCAAGGTTTGGATTGGCATCTTTCATTTCCTCCAGCTTCTCCTTGACCACTTTCATTTCGTTCACGTCCTCCAGCAGTCCCTTCGGACACGAATTTCCGCTGATCACCCGCTCCCAGCCCGCCGCGAGCGGCAGCTTGCTCCACGGGCGCCCCTGCGCATCGGGCAGGCGCACGTCGATGAAACTGCGCTTGCAGTTCACCGCGCACCACTGGCAGGTGGTGTGTTCGCTGGTGGTGCTGGTGTATTCGAGCGACGCGATCGTCGCGTAGCCGCGAAAACGGCTCGCCGGAGCGCAGACCGACCCGTCCTGGGCGGCCGTCGCCTGGTCGACCGCGCACAGCGCAGCGCCGATCGCCCCGGCTTCGCCCGAATAGGGATGCACCACGACTTCGGCGTCGGGCACCTTGTCGCGGATGAAATCGACCTGCGCCTTGACTACCGCTAGATTGCGGTGCGTGCCCCCCTGCAAGACGAATTTTCGGCCCGCCGCGGCGAGGTTCTGCAACTGTCCGGCGTACACCCAGACGTTGAGCGGCAGCACCGCGGCGAGCGAAGCCATGATTTCCTCCGCCGACCAGCCCTTGCGCTGCTGGTTGACGATGTCCGATTGCAGAAATACGCCGCAGCCCATCGCAAGCGCCGGCACCGATCGGGCCTGGAAGGCGCGCTCGGCGTACTCGTCGAGCTCGATGCCATAGCGCTCCGCCACGCCCTGCAGGAATGCGCCGTTGCCCGAGGAACACTGCGAGTTGAGGCGGAAATCGGCCACCGTACCCTGGCGCAGGATCATGATCTTCACATCCACCCCGCCGACATCGCAGATGACGTCGGCATCGGGAAAGTAGTGCAGCGCGGCGCTCGCGTGAGCGACCGTTTCGACCGGCGCGATGTCGCTGCCGACGATGTCCTTCAACAGATCCTTGCCGTAACCGGTGATCCCCAGAGCGCCGATGTTCGCGTATCCGGCTTGCTGCAATTGACCAAACAGCGCCTTTGCATCTTCGATGGGATTGCCGATCGAAGGCGCATAGCAGCTCGACAGGAGCCGCTTTTCGCGCGAGAGCACCACCGCCTTCGCGGTGGTGCTGCCGAAATCGCAGCCGACGAAGACCGGCTCGTCGCTCTTCACCGTCGCGCCGCCCTCGCCCCCGGGACGCGTGCCGCCGTAGCGGGTCATGAACGCGGCGAACGCATTGCGGTCGCCGACCAGCCCCTTCGCGCCCTCCTTCTCCTTTTGCTCCCACTGTCCCTTGTCGATCCAGCGGCGCAGGTTCTCGGTACCGGCGTACTGACCCGTGCGCGCCGACTCGCCACGGCCGATTTCGACGCAGCCCATGCAGGCGTAGTAGAGCGCTTCCCGGGGAACCTGGACCAGGTCCCTTGCCGTAACGCCCTGCGGCAGCGCCACCTTGCGTTCGCGCCAGATCTTCGCCAGATGATGCTCCCAGGCCTCGCGCAGGCCGCGGAAGAACAGGTTCGGCCCGCCGAGCAGCAACACGCCCGGCATCGGCGTATTGCCCTTGGTGAGCGTCGCGAGGTTCTGATACACCACCGCCTCGAACAGGCTCGCGATGATCTCCTCGACCGGCACACCCGACTTCACCAGGGTGTTCGCATCGCTCTCGGCGAAGATGCCGCACTTGGAACTGATCTTGTGCAGGGTCGCGCCGGCGTAGGCCATTTGCGCGAGACGTTCTGTCTCGACCTGGAGCTTCCGCGCGGTCTTCTCGATGAAGGTGCCGGTGCCGCCGCTGCACGCGGACTGCATATAGACCTGCTTGCCCTTGCCCGTGCCGCTCGGCGTGAAGAACAGCGTCTTCATGTCCTCGCCGCCGATCTCGGAGACGAAGTTCACCTCGGGATGGAATCTTTCCACCGCGGCCGAGACCGCGACCACTTCCTGCACGAACTTGCCGCCGAGGTGCGGTGCGATCAACCCCGCGCCCGAACCGGTGACGAAGATCCGGTCGCGGCCCGCAGTCAGCCCGCCGTCGAGTTCAACCGCGGCCTCCATGCGACCGAGGAACTCGAGCACCATCTCGGCCTGCTTCGTATTGTGGCGACGATAGTCCTGCCAGCGGGGCTTGGCGTCTCCCTGCGCGTCGCTTACCACCACCGCCTTGACGGTGGTCGAGCCGATATCCAGGCCGACGGTCAGCATCAGCGCCCCCCGTAGGCGATATGCATCACGAGATTCGCCGCCGTGCCGGCGACACCGTAGTGCGGGACGCGGTAGGTGGCGCGACGCAGTTCGGGACGCCGCGCGATCTGCGCGCGCAGCTTCGCCTCGGTAAGGCCGGTGCGCGCCAGGGTTTCCTCGAACTCACGCTGCGCGCGCTTCTTCGCTTCGGTCAGGATCATCTGGCAGCGTGACAGCGCGTGCACTTCGGCGTCGCCCTTGATTTCGATCGGCGCATAGAGAATCTCGGGGTGCTTGCCGAGCACCGCCGCCATCGCGCCGACGCTCATCGTGTTGGGCATGCACGAGTAGGGCGAGAGCTCGCAGGTCATATGCGCCTTCTTGCGGTAATGCGCCCACAGCGCCTTGCCGACCAGCATGTCGCCCTCGCCGCCGTTCAGCCGGCCGTTGTAGTAGGGCGCGGCGAGGCGGCGCAATTCGTACTGATCGGGCAGATCGCGCGGCACATGATTCATCGCGCGACGCATGCGGGCGTGGGTCCCGCGCAGCGCCGCCTGCGCCAGCCGGATCGCGCGCGCCTTCCAGCGCGCGTGGCGATCGATGCCGATGCGATCCTCGAAATCCTGGCCGGCGAGGCGCAGCAGGTAATCGAGCCAGATGCTGATCGCCGCCGGATAGACCTCGGCGCCCTCGCTCTCGAGCCAGCGATGGATGTGGTGATTGGGCTCGCCCTCGACCGTCTGCACATAGAATTCACCGGTGATCTTGACCACGGGCCTGACCCGCAGGCGGTCGACCTCGATCGCGTCGAAACGGCGCCGCACCTCGCGCATCGCGCGGGCGAAATAGCCGGTGCCGAGGTGCCACAGCAGCGCGCCCCACTTCTCGCCGCGTCGCGGACGACTGCGAAAGACCCCGTACAGATACTCCACGCACTCACGCGCGACCCGATCGGTCTCGCCCGGATTGGTCTCGTAGGGGCGCGTCTGGTATTCGAGATCCTGGATCACGTCGGTGACGATGAGTGCCCACACCATGCCGAGCGTGAACGGCAGGTTCACGTCCAGGCCCCCGCCGTGGGCGGGGCCCTGGCTCAGTCCGTCCTGGGCAAGCAGGAACATGCGAAACGAATCGAGTCCGGCGTTCCTCAGTGCCAGTTCGTAGCTCTGATGGTACTGGCCGAAGCGGCAGGCGCCGCAGGAACCCGCGGTGATGTAGACGAAGTCGCGCGCCACGACATCCGCACCCGATCGCGCGGCTTCCTCGCGCAGGAAGTTGGAGAGGTTGCCCACCGTGAAACTGGTCGGGCAGCACTGTCCGTTGTCGGCCACCTCTCGCCCGGTGAGCAAATCGTCGCGCGTCGCGGTCGGCAGGATGCGTGCGCGGTAGCCCAGATTCTCGAGCGCCCCCTGAATCACCCGCTCGGCGCGCCAATGCAGTCCGCCGAACAGCAGTGTCACCCGCTCGCGTTCCTCGCGCGTGAACGGCAGCGGCTTGTAGGCACGGTAATGCCCGGGGGCGACACTCGGCGCCGCCCGCGCGCCGCCGCGCCGCGCGGGCGCGGGCGCCGCCGCGCCAGGAGCGCGGTGCGCGGAGTTGCCCGGCGCGGCTTCGGCGACCACGCGAATCTTCTGCAACGACGGATACGCGGCGGTCGCACGTGACGGCTCAAGACTCATGTAGTTCCTCCCTGTACGAACGGTCCAAGATGGCTCTTTTGGGGTCCACCGCGGGAATTGCGTCGCGCCGACCGCCGCAAACAATAGTCGCTTCTTTCCTTCGGTTCAACAGGCGAAATATTTTCGCGTCTTTCGCCACAACGTTGCGCAAAGGGGATTTGCCCGGGCAACCCGCGGCGCGGGTCATTCGCCCCGCGCCAGGCCCTCGCGGCGCGGATCGGCACCGCCTCGCCAACCGCCCGGAACCCGCTCGATGCCGTGCACGCCGCTCGTAAGCGTGATCAGGCGCAGCGTATGTCCGCGCGAGGCCAGCTCGTCGCGCAGCGACTCGTAGCGCGAGCCGCGCTCGATCAGCGCCGCGCCCTCGATGCCCGCGAAATTCGGCAACGCGATCGCCTGCTGCACGTCGAGCCCCCAATCGAGCGACCCGACCAGCGTCTTGGCGACATAGTTGATGATCAGCGGACCGCCGGGCGAGCCGAGCGCCATGCGCAGACCGCCATCGGCGGAGAATACCAAGGTCGGCGCCATGCTGCTGCGCGGACGTTTTCCCGGTTCGACGCGGTTGGCCGCCGGCAGGCCATGCGCCGAGGGCAGGAAGCTGAAATCGGTCAGCTCGTTGTTGAGCAAGAAGCCGCGCACCAGGATGCGACTGCCGAAGACGTTCTCGATCGAACTGGTCATCGCCAGCGCATCGCCCGCAGCGTCGACGATCGAGAAATGCGTCGTGCCGGCGCGCTCGGTCTCGGGAACCTGCGCCAGCGCCGGCGCGCCCTCGGGCTCCCCGGCCGGCGCTTCGCGCATCGCGCGCTCGCCGATCAGGCGGGCACGACGATCAAGATAGCCCTCGGCGAGCAGCCCGCCGACCGGGACCCCGATGAAATCGGGG
Source organism: Betaproteobacteria bacterium (assembly GCA_029858545.1). Lineage (GTDB taxonomy): Bacteria > Pseudomonadota > Gammaproteobacteria > Burkholderiales > SG8-39 > JAOUFA01. The sequence goes on along the minus strand of JAOUFA010000098.1, from coordinate 4,535 downwards.
TCGGCGATGAAACGCGTGCGGTCCGCGTAGGCCAGGCGCGCCGCCTCGATAAACAGATGCAGTGCCGCCGCGGACTGGGGCGCGGCGCGCGCAAAATCCCTGCGCTCAAGCATGCCGAGGATTTGCAGCACCCCGATCGCCCCCGCGCTCGGCGGGCCCATGCCGCAGATGCGGTAGGCGCGGTAGGCCCCGCACAGCGGCTCGCGTTCCTTGGCCACATAGCTCGCCAGATCCTCGGCGCTCAGGTCACCGCCGGGCTGTGCGCGCACCGCGCGCACGATGTCGGCGGCGATCTCGCCGGTGTAGAACCCGTCGGCACCGCGCGCCGCAACCGCGCGCAGCACGCCCGCGTAGGCCGGATTCGTGATCGCCGACCCGACCGGCCTGGGGCTGCCGTCTTCGCGATACCAGAGCCGCCTCGCGCCGGCATCGGAGCGCAGGAGTTCTTCCTGTGCGAGATGCCGGTGCAGGCGGGGCGACATCGCAAATCCCGCCTCGGCGAGCCGGATCGCGGGGTCGAAAAGCCGCGCCCAGGGAAGCTTTCCGTGATGCCGATGGGCAAGCTCCAGCATGCGCAGCACCCCCGGCACCCCCACCGAACGGCCGCTCGCCACCGCGCTCATGAATTCGCGCGGCCGGCCCGCGCCATCGAGAAACCGGTCCTCGCGCGCCGCCACGGGAGCCGCCTCGCGGCCATCGTAGCTCTGCACGCGGCGCTGGGTCTCCGACCAGTACAGTAAGAACCCCCCGCCGCCGATGCCCGAGGATTGCGGCTCGACCAGACCCAGCACCCCCTGCACCGCCACCGCCGCGTCGATCGCCCCGCCTCCGCCGCGCAGAATCTCCAGCCCCGCTTCGCTGGCAAGCGGATGCGCCGCGGCGACCATCAGGCGTTCGGCGCGAACCGGCTGCCTGGGCGCGGAACCGCCCGGCGCCTCGGGCTGCCTGAGCTGCGCGTCCGCGCCAACCGGGCACAGAATCGCCACGACGACCACCGCCACCCGGCCTCCACGCCGCGCAGAGTGCATGCTCACCCCCATGATCGAGAACTCGCGTCCAAGGACTTTTCCGATAGTGGTGCTCAAAAGGCGATCCCCAACGCGATCCCCTGCTCGTGGCGCGCCGTGTACTTGAATCCGGTCACCCCGCCCTCGTAGGCGAGCCGCAATCTCCCCCACCCGCCTCCCAGCGGAGCGATTGCGACGCGCCACCCGGCGAACCACCGCGCTTCGCCGAAATAGGATGCGCTCCGTTCGCCGTCGAACACGGCAAAGAGCGGATCCTGCGCGCCCATTTTCCCCCAGCGATCAATGAGCGCCGAGGCGCTCGCCGCGAAACGATAGCCGGCCCAGTCTTGCGTGATGCGCGCTCCCACCCAGGGACCGTAGAGCGTCATCGCGGAAAAACTGTTCTCGAGGCGCTGGCGGCCAACGCCGAACTTCCAGGCCGCCGCGTCGGGCGCGAGGGTCCAGGTGAGCGCCAGCGCGGCGCTATCGCGCCGCTCGGTGACGCCCACCTTGGTCAGCACATTGCCGGCAGCCGAAATTCCGGTGGGCGCACCGCCGAACAGCGCATTCGCCGTTTGCCAGCTCAGGCCGTAGTACTGCATCCGGTAGCGATCGACGCGGTAGCCCGCGTGCACGCCCCAGTTCGCGCTCCAGCGGTAGGCGAGCTGCGCGCCCAGGCCCCGGTAGGCATTCAGGCGATGGGCGTATTCGGCGATTGCACCGCCCGCGACGAACAGCTCGCCCTCGGTGTTCTCCCGCAGCGCGCTGAGAAATGAACGCGCCGCGGCGGGTTCGGGCACGCGCGCGGCAGGCGGCGCAGCGGCGGGCGCCGCCGCCTGCCCTGCGGCGGGCGGGGTCGCGACGGCTTGTGCAGCCCCCTCTTGCGCGGCAGCTTCGGCAGGGTCTGCCGGCGCGATTCTCTCCGCATCGGCCTGCGCCGCGCAGGCCGATGCGCTGGCGATCAAAACAAGCAGCCGGCTGCGCCACATGGAAGATCTCCGCGAAGACTCCCCGTGTCAGCCGGGGCGGGCGCCGCGCGGCGCCTCCGACACCTTCGCCGGCCGCCGGCGCTCGGTGTCGAAGTACAACACCTTGCCTTCGCCGGTCACCGCCATCAGACGCTTCCCGCTCCAGGAAAGGCGGAAATCGACCAGTCGTCCCTCGATCGGCGCGCTCCACAGCACCCTGCCCTCCAGATCCCAGGCGTGCAGCGACCACTGCCCCTGCGCCTCGAAGGCCGCGACCAGCATCCGGCCCTCGTCGCCGAACTCGACGCGCTCGACGCCCGCGCCGCCGCCCTCGTGCTGCGAAAGCAAACGCCCCTGGGCGCTGACGACGTAGAGCAAGCGCCGTTCACCGTTCACCGCGAGCAGCGCGCAGGCCTGCCCCAGCTGCCCGCAGGCGAGGCTCACGCGTTCGACCGCAGCCGGCAGGCTCCACATGCCGAGCGGCCTGCCGCCGTCATCGGCGAGCAGAAAAAGACGCGCCGGCGCCTTGCCCGCGACCACCGCGAGCAGCTGGTTGCTCAGGACTCCGGAGGCCGCGGCGAGGAGCGGCGCATCGAACTGGTGCGCCTGCACGCGTTGCGTGCCCTCGTAGAGCTGCAGGCGTCCGTCGGCGTAGGCGAGCGCGGCAAGCGTCGGACGCTCGAGGAAGGGATACCAGGCGCGCAAGGTCTCCCCGGCCGGAGAGTCCGCGAGATTCTGCGCGGCGGCACCCGCGGCATCGAGCAGGCGCCAGCTGCCTTGCGGGCCGGGAGCCCGCGCGAGCACGCTACGCCGGCCGGGTGCGAGCTGCGCGCCGGCCGCGGCCACACCGAGCGCCACCGGCTTGCCTGATTCGGTCTGCCAGTCGGCGAGAAACTTGAGCGCGCCGGAAGCGTCCTGGGTCAAGAGCGCGCGGCCGCTGCCGTCGAGTTGGAGTTCGCGCAGGTCCGCGGCCTCGAAGACCGTGAACAGCCTGCTTTCGTTGTCGATGCCGTAGACGAAACGCCGCTCGGCGCCGGAGGCGCTGCTCGTGACCGCCGCCGCGAGCCGCTCGCCGTTGAACGACGCGGCGAGCGCGACCGCCTCGGCCTTATCGATGTTCTTGCGCCAGATCCATTCGAGCCGCAAAGGCGGTTGCGACGCGCCCGGCAGACGGGCGCGGATTTGCGGCCAGGCGAACAACGCCGCCGCCGCCGCCAACACCGCGAGCACGAGCGCCGACAGCAGCAGCGTGCGGCGCGCAAATAAAGTGGGCTTGTTCATGAAACGAAGATCCTTTCACCGGGGCCGACACCGCGCGGCACAAAAAAACGCCCCGGGGCGATTTGCCACGGGGCGCGGTACTCGACTGCCAAGCGCCGCGACACCCGGCAATCATACCGGGTGTCGGGCGGTGGAACTTAGTCCACGTTCAGCGTCTGGACTCCAATGTAGCTGTTGCCATTGGAATCATAGATGTCGAACGCCAATTTCAACTGCTGGGGATTGCCCGCCGTATGGTCGGTCATGAATTGGCCGGTGTTATACCGGTAAACGATTCCGGCGTGCGACGACCCGGCACAGCCGCCCTGCGCGAGGTGCAGAGCCCGGTCGGGATGCAGGTTGCCGTAGGGAGCGTTGTAGCAGAGGAACTGGCCATTCAGGTTCACGGGGTTCCCGGTGAATTGGGTATTTACCGTGCCGATCGTCCGCGTCTGCAATTGCACCGTGCCCCATACCATTTCCGGGAAGCTCAGCATGACGGTTCCGGCGGCCGGGCAGGTACCCACCGCGGTATTGGCCGCGTCGTAGGCCGCACCGCCCGTGCAGTAGTCGAAGTTATCCGCATAGATCGTCGGCGCGGTCGCCGCGCCGAGGAGAACCTGGCCGGTGGGCTGCGCGGTGGTCCCGTGAACGACCCAGTTAGCCTGCGGAATCTGCGTCACGGTGTCTGCGCCGGCACCCGCCGCGGTCTGCACCGAGCCATTGAGCTGATACTGATTTTGCTCGGCCAGCGCCGCCGCCGGCGTGACGACCAACTCGCTGCCGCCCGAACCGCTCGACACGGTGAATGCAACATCAGTAGTGGTCGCCGGTGCGGCGACCGTGATGGCTTTCAGCGAGTCGAATGTGGTCAGCCTGAGCGTGGCCGGCTGCGCCACCACCGGCATGTTGAAGAACATGCGAAGCGGGCTGGCCTTGTCGAGGAAAGTCCACACGTTACCGCCCGAACCGTTCCCGGCGGTGACCAAATTGTTCGCGACCTGGGCAAGCGTGGCGGTGTTCGTCATCCGCGGCAAGGCGACAGTCATCGTGTTGCTCGCGCTTTGCGGGTTGTTGGAAACCGTATTGAACGAGGTTCCCTGATAGTCGTACTTGCCGTCGCCATTCTGGTCCGTAGCCGCTATGACCGCCAGGTTGCCGATATTGCTGAGATTGCTGGTGTTGGTGGCGGCCGTCGGCTGCTGCGAGACCACACGGGTATACTCGTTGGTCGTGCCGACGCGGGTCCACAGCTCATCGAGGAGCGTGGCCGGGCCCGGCGTATACACGGCGAGCGGCG
>JAOUFA010000097.1 GCA_029858545.1 Betaproteobacteria bacterium | reverse complement strand
CTCCGCCCCGGGCGCGAAGTCACATATGGCATCTCGATATCGACCTGGAAGCAGTTTCTTACGATACGGGTCTCAATACGCGCTTCGGCGTCGAAGAACAGCGTCAGCCGTTCGCGCAGGTTATCGAGCGCGATATGGTTGCCGGTACGCGCCTGCGACTCGGGTATGAATGGATTCTCGATGCGCACGAAAACGCGGTCCGCGCGACGCTCGATCTTCACCAGGATATCGCCGATTCCGATACCCGGCTCGACACCGTGGTATACCGCGTTCTCCAGCAGGGGCTGAAGGACCAACGCGGGCATCAGGGCATCCGAGGGCGCGTTGTCTATTTCCCAGGTGATGCGCAACCGCTCGCCCAGGCGCAACTGCTCGAGGCCCGCATAGCGTTCGATGAGCGAGATTTCCTCCTCCAGCCGCACGAACTGGCGCGCGTCCGACATCAGGGTGCGAAACAGGTCGGCAAGATCTTCCAGCGCACGCTCGGCGCGCCGGGGTTCGCGCCGGACCAGCGAAAGCACCGCGTTCAGGCTGTTGAACAGAAAATGCGGCCGGATACGCGCCTGCAGCGCCTGCAATCGGGCTTCGGCGAGGGCGGGCGAATAGGCCTTGTTGAACAGTCTGAAATAGCCCAGCAGCGCCGCGACCGAAAGCGCGGTAAGAATCAGCGCCCGATCGAGCCCTTCGCCAGGGCCGCCAAGGCTCGCCGGCCACGCGACGTAAAGCGCCGTGGCGAGCACAAGCTCGATCAACAGGATCGCTGCCGCGCCCCGCGCGTACGGCAGGCGCGCGAGCACGCGCGACGCGCCGTAGAGCAGCACCAGGCTTATGAGCAGGAGCGGCTCAAGGAACGCCGCGGCATGCACGAAACGTTCGATCGTCTCCCCCCAGCCGGAGGTGAAATACAGCACGGCCATGAAAGCGGGCACGTTGACCGCGACCAGAATGCGCGCGATCACGCCCAGATTGCGGAAGTCCGGCAGTACGTCCGGGTTAGTGTTTTGCTTTATACTCGACCTCGCTGCGTTGCGGCACACGCGGCGTCCTTCTGATTGGTGCCGCGTCACGCGAGTATGCCCCATGCCCCCTTCCGCCACCAAGCGCAGCAAACGCGGGCGCGGCGCCGCAGCTGACGAGCAACTCTGGTCGGGACGTTTCAACGAGCCGGTCGACGATCTGGTCAAGCGCTTCACGGCGTCGGTGCAATTCGACCGGCGCCTGGCATTGCATGATATCCGCGGCTCGCTCGCGCACGCGCGCATGCTGGCCGCTTGCGGAATTCTTTCGACGCGCGACCTTGCAGCGATCGAGCGCGGCATGCGGCGCATTACGGTCGAGATCGAGACTGGCCGGTTCCGCTGGTCGCTCGACGCCGAGGACGTGCACCTCAATATCGAACGCCGGCTTACCGCACTGGTCGGCGACGCGGGCAAGCGTCTGCACACCGCACGCTCGCGCAACGATCAGGTCGCCACCGACGTGCGTCTTTGGCTGCGCGAGGAAATCGACGCCCTGCGCGCCCTGCTCGCGCGGCTCGCGTCGAACTTGATCGACCAGGCCGGGCGCCATGCCAAACTCATCATGCCCGGCTTTACGCACCTGCAAGTCGCGCAGCCGGTGACCTTCGGACATCACCTGCTCGCTTACGTCGAGATGTTCGAGCGCGATCGCGAGCGCCTCGCCGACTGTCGCCGACGCGTCAACCGGCTGCCGCTGGGTGCAGCCGCGCTCGCCGGCACCACCTTCGCGATCGACCGTTCGCGCGTCGCGCGCGAATTGGGCTTCGAGGCGGTGAGCGAAAACTCGCTCGACGCCGTTTCGGATCGCGACTTCGCAATCGAATTCTGCGCGACCGCGTCGCTCATCATGGTGCATCTGTCTCGGTTCGCCGAAGAATTGGTGCTGTGGGTGAGCCCGCGCTTCGGCTTCGTGCGCCTGCCCGACCGCTTCTGCACCGGGTCCTCGATCATGCCGCAGAAGAAGAATCCGGACGTACCGGAACTCGTGCGCGGCAAGAGCGGGCGGGTATTCGGCCACCTGATGGCGCTACTCGCGTTGATGAAGGGCCAGGTCCTCGCCTACAACAAGGACAACCAGGAGGACAAGGAGCCGCTGTTCGACACGGTCGACACGCTTAGGGATTCGCTCACGGTATTCGCCGACCTGGTGGCGGGCATCGAACCGGTGCCGGCGAAGATGCGCGCCGCGGTGCTCGAGGGACACGCCACCGCGACCGACCTCGCCGACTACCTGACAATGAAGGGAATGCCGTTTCGCGAGGCGCACGAGGTGGTCGCACGCGCCGTGCGCGAGGCGGAGGAACTCGGTTGCGATCTGCCCGATCTGCCGCTTCAGGTATTGCGGCGGCATTCCCCCCGCATCGGCGCGGACGTTTACAAGCTGCTCACTCCCGAGGGCTCGGTCGCCCGCCGCAACCACTTCGGGGGCACCGCGCCGGCGCAGGTCAAGGCCGCCGCGCTGCGCGCGCGGCGGCGCCTGCGCACCGCGAAGCGCTGATCGCCGCATCCCCCGCCCCGGATATGCCATGAGCGACCGACAAGGCCTCTCGCGCATCGGCAAGTATCCGATCATCCGCAAGCTCGGTCAGGGCGCGACGAGCCAAGTCTATCTATGCCACGACACCTTTTACGCGCGCGATGTCGCGATCAAGGTGGTATTCCCGGAGATCTTCCGTGACCCGGAGCGCGGCAAGGCCTACCGCAAACTCTTCGTCACCGAAGCGTCACTCGCCGGGAAGCTCCAGCACCCGCATATCTGCCAGATTTACGACGCGGTCGCCGACGACGATCTGCGCTACATCGTAATGGAGTACGTGGACGGCGGCACCCTGGAGCAGTTCTGTCAGCCCGAGAGCCTGCTGTCGATCGAAAAGGTGATCGAGATCGCCTTCAAATGCACGCGCGCGCTCGAGTTCGCGCACAAGAAGGGCATCACGCACCGCGACATCAAACCGGCCAACATCCTGCGCGCGGGCGACAACGACGTGAAGATCAGCGATTTTGGCGCAGCGCTCATCGCCATGACGAGCGGGGAAACCACCCAGGTGAGCGCGATCGGCTCTCCCGCCTACATGTCGCCGCAACAGATCAAGGAGCAGTCGCTCGATCACCGCACCGATATCTATTCGATGGGGGTCGTGATGTACCACCTGCTTACCGGCAGGCTCCCCTTCCAGGCGAGCAACAACTTCAGCCTCATCTATCAGATCACTCACGTCGATCCGCCGCCGCCTTCGGCGCACCGCGATTCGGTCCCCGCGCAGGTGGACGCCATCGTGCGGCGCGCAATGGCGAAGGATCTCGACAAACGCTACACGAACTGGGAGGAGTTCGCCTTCGATCTTGCCGAGGCGCTGCGCGAGGGCGCGCTCGGCACTCAGCCAGCGGGGGAATTCGCCGATTCGGACAAGTTCGAGACGCTGCGCAAGCTGGAGTTCTTCGAGAATTTCGCCGACGCCGAGTTGTGGGAAGTCGCGGGCATCTCGGCCTGGCGCAACGCCAGCGCGGGGGAAGTGTTGATGCGCGAGGGCGAGCCGGGCACGTACTTCTGCATTCTCGCCGAGGGACAGGTCAAAGTGAGCAAGCGGAGCCGGTTGCTCAATATTCTCAACTCCGGGGAGCCCTTCGGCGAGATGGCCTATCTCTCAAGAAGCATGCAGCAGCGCAGCGCCGATGTTTCAGCGCTCTCGGACGCGAAGATCATATCGATCCCTACCGAGCGCCTGGCGCAGGCGTCGGACGCCTGCCGTCACAAGTTCGATCGCGCCTTCGTCGAGATTCTGATCGAGCGTCTGTCGATGGCAAACGTACGCCTGTCCGGGGTCTAGCGTACGCCGCGTCAGGCGGCCTGCATCACTCCGGCCGCCTGCAACGTCTTCTGTAGTTCTCCCGATTCGTACATTTCGCGCAGGATGTCGGCACCGCCGATGAACTCGCCCTTGACGTAGAGTTGAGGAATCGTCGGCCAGTTGGCGTAATCCTTGATCCCCTGCCGGATCGCATCGCTCTCCAGCACGTTGACGCTGAAGAATTCCTTCATTCCGCTCGCATTTAGAATTTGCACCACCGCCGCCGAAAAGCCGCACATGGGAGACTGCGGCGTGCCTTTCATGTAGAGCACGACCCCGTGGGAACTGACTTGTTGCTTGATGATTTCCTGAATATCCATGGGACACCTGTCAAATAGTTGAGTAATTCACTCGGATTCTAATGCTCTCCGCCAGCCGTGGTCAATGGCTGCGCATCTCGATGGTATCGCGCTCCGGTAACGCGCGGATTGCCCGCCAGGTCGGTCCAGCTTTCGACTGATCCGAAGCCCGCGTCGTCAAACAGCGCTCGCGCCGCCGCCGCCTGATCGAAACCATGCTCGAGCAGCAGCCATGCCCCCCGAAACATGCAGGAACGCGCCTGCGCAACGATCGCGCGGATTGCGTCGAGCCCGTCAACGCCCCCGAGCAACGCCGCGCGCGGCTCAAAGCGCAGGTCGCCCTGCCCAAGATGCGGGTCGCGCTCGGCGACATACGGCGGGTTCGATAGCAGCACATCGAATCGCTCGCCGCGCAGCGGCTCGCACCAACTCCCCAGCCGGAAGTCGATCTCGAGACCCAGACGTCTCGCGTTGCCGCGTGCCACGGCAAGCGCCTCGCCGCTTGCATCGACCGCGACCACCCGGGCACGCGGTCGATGGCACTTGACCGCAAGAGCGATCGCGCCCGAACCGGTCCCCAGGTCGAGTACCCGGACTTCGGTGTCCACGGGAATGCGCGCGAGTGCCTGCTCGACCAGCACCTCCGTGTCGGGGCGCGGAATGAGCACCGCGGGGGTGACGTCCAGTTCCAGTCCGTAGAACTCCCTCTCGCCGAGCAGATAGGCGACCGGCTCTCCGGCGCGGCGCCTTGCCACCCACTGCGCGAATAATGCTTCAATGTCGCGCGGCAAATCACGTTCGGGATGCGCGAGCAGGCTCGCTTCGCTCCAGCCACCGGCGCGCGCGAGAAGCAAGCGCGCTTCGCGTGCTGCGAGGCCCGTTCCTGCCAGTGCTTCGCCAACGCGCATGTTCACTACAGCACGCAGGCGTCGAGCGGCGCGCTCTTCCCTTTGACGCTCAGCGCGCGCCGCGTGCCGCGCAGGCGTGCCTCGATCGGGCGCGCAAAGGTCATCGCGGCACGGGCTGAGGCGCGCGTGCCGATTCGCTCTCGTCCGCGAGCTGCGAGAGCTGCTCGGCCTGAAGCTCGGCGGTCAGCGGAGCGATCAGATCCTCCAGTTCGCCGTCCATGATGCGCTCGATCTTGTACAGCGTTACATTGATGCGGTGATCGGTGACGCGGCCCTGCGGAAAATTGTAGGTGCGAATGCGCTCGGAACGGTCGCCCGAGCCGATCAGCGTCTTGCGCGCGGAAGCGGTCTTGGCGGCCTGCTCGCGCATCTGTTTGTCCTTGATGCGCGCGGCGAGCACCGCGAGCGCCTTTTCGCGATTCTTGTGTTGCGAGCGCGAATCCTGGCATTCGACCACGATGCCGGTCGGCAGATGGGTGACGCGGATCGCGGAATCGGTCTTATTGACGTGCTGACCGCCCGCGCCCGAGGCGCGGAAGGTGTCGATGCGCATTTCGGCCGGGTTGAGCACCACATCGTTCACTTCATCGGCCTCGGGAAGCACGGCCACCGTACACGCCGAGGTATGGATGCGCCCCTGCGCCTCGGTCTCGGGCACACGCTGCACGCGGTGTCCGCCCGATTCGAACTTGAGTTTCGAGTAGGCGCCCGCACCGAGCACACGCACGATGACTTCCTTGTAACCACCGAGCTCGGAAGGACTTTCGGAGATGATTTCGATTTGCCAGCGCTGGCGCTCGGCGTAGCGCGTGTACATGCGAAGCAGGTTCCCGGCAAACAGCGCCGATTCGTCGCCACCCGTGCCGGCACGGATCTCGATGAAGATATTGCGTTCGTCGTTGGGATCGCGGGGCAGCAGGGATTTCTGCAGATCCGCTTCGAGGGACTCCTTCGCGAGGTTCGCCGCCTTCAATTCCGCGTCGGCCAGTTCGCGCATCTCGGGATCGGCACCGAAATCCTTTGCTGCGGCGGCGTCGCGTTCGGCCTGGCGGTAGCGCTCGTAGAGTCCCACCAGGTTGCCGACTTCGGCATGCTCGCGCGACAATCGCTTAAACTGCTCCATGTCGCGCGTCGCATCTTCCGCGGCGAGCAGGCGGTTGACTTCATCAAGTCTCAGCGCAAGGCTGTCAAGCTTGGCTCGCAATGAGGGTTTCACCGCCTGGTCGCCCGCACAGAATCCCGAAGCACGGAATCAATGGCCCAGACGGTAGAGTCGCGCGATCGACTCGGCGAGCGCCTGTCGCTCGTCGCCCGCGGCCTCGTTAAGGGCCTGTGTCGGCGCATGCATCAGCTTGTTGGTAATCCCTTGCGAGAGTGCGTCGAGCACCCGAGCCGGATCGTCGCCGCGATGCAGCATCTTCAACGCGCGCTCGACCTCGTGCCTCCGGGCGTTTTCCGCGTGCTCGCGCAACGCGCGAATCAGCGGCACCGTTTCGCGCGCCTGTATCCAGTGCATAAACTGCCCGACCTGGGTTTCGATGATCGCCTCGGCCTGCTCGACCGCGGCACGCCGCGCATCGAGATTCGTCGCGACGATTCCCGACAGATCATCGATCGTGTACAGAAACACGTCCTCCAAATCGCGCACCTCGGGCTCGATATCGCGCGGCACCGCGAGATCGACCATGAATATCGGGCGGCGCCGACGCGCGCGCAGCGCCCGTTCGACCAGTCCCTTGCCGAGGATCGGCAACGACGAGGCGGTGCAGGAAACTACGATGTCGTACTCGTGCAAGTGCTGACCGAGATCGCGCAACGCGATCGCCTGCCCGCCAAAACGATGTGCGAGCGCGGCACCCCGCTCCACGGTTCGGTTCGCGATCGTCAATCGCACCGGGTTCTGCGCAGCAAAGTGGGTCGCGCACAGTTCGATCATCTCGCCGGCGCCGATAAATAGGACTTTCTGTTCGCCGATGCTCGGAAAGATGCGCGCCGCGAGCTTCACCGCGGCAGCGGCCATCGATACGCTCGCCGCGCCGACCTGCGTATTCGAACGAACTTCCTTCGCCACCGCGAAGCTGCGCTGAAACAACTTGTGCAGCACGGTGCCGAGCGTGCCGGCCGACTCGGCGGCGCGCACCGCCTCCTTCATCTGGCCGAGAATCTGGGGCTCGCCGAGCACCATCGAGTCCAGGCCCGAGGCGACGCGAAACGCGTGCCGCACCGCCCGATCCTGCGGCAGGGTGTAGAGGTAGGGCGTCAGCGCAGCGGGCTCAAAGCTGTGATACTGGGCGAGCCACTCGCCGGCTGCGACTGGCTGCTCGGTCTGCATATAGAGCTCGGTGCGGTTGCAGGTCGACAGAATCGCCGCCTCGGATGCCCGGCCGTGCACCAGTTCGGCGAGCGCATCGCGCAGCCTTTCGACATGGAAAACCATGCGTTCCCTGATCGGGAGCGGCGCGGTTTGATGGTTGAGACCGAGTGTATAAAGCGGCATGGCGCGAATCCGCGCAGAAGGCTTGAATTATAAGCGTATTCCCCGGTCTTCGATTTGCCGGCGTGCAATTTGCCTCGGCAGGCGGCGGCGGGGACGAAAGCGACGGCTTCGGTTATCCTTCGCGCTGCAATGCAACTGCAATCGGAGCGACTTATGATGTGGCGCAACTCTCTTGTCGTCGTCCTGTTTTTCTGCGCAAGCGGCGCTGCGCGGGCCGCCGGCATCCTGGATCTCAATATCAACAACGATGTCGCCGAATTGAAGTGGGGCACCTCGGTGGGAACCGGGCAACTCTCTTTTGGCGGGATCTATCACGATTTGTCCCACGACTGGCTGGCCTATGCAGGCTTCCTCGGCCGGGGCGAAGGGGGAACTTCGGTCGGTCGCACCGAGGCCGGCATAGGTGGCAGGGTCTACGGCGGCCCGCTTGGGGCAAATGACCTCCTGGCGGTGGCGTTAGGCGGTGAGTTCACCGTCTATCCGTCGAACGGCAACATCGGTGTCGGCGGCTACGGTTATTACGCGCCGAACGTGCTCTCGATGCGTCGCGTAACGCGCTTCTGGGACGCCGGGCTGCGCGTCGAGTTCGAGGTGATCAAGCGCACCGGATATGTCTACCTCGGCTATCGGCAGATCCGCGGCAATCTCGACGTCGGCACCGATGTCGACTTCGACCGCAGCGGGCAGATAGGCATGCGTATCGCATTCTAGGCGGCGCGCGCCATTGGGATGTCGCGCCAAACGGGGTTCAATCCGCCCACAGAGGACCCGCCGGCGACGCCTCGTCGGTGACTTCGTGGCTCGCCGGCCGCGCACGCAGTTTCAGATCGGCCAATTCCGGACGCTCGCGTGCCGCAAGACGCAGCGCCTGATCGCGCCCGGAGAGGTACTGGGGCGGCCAGAATTGCCCCTCGTGCTGGTACCAGGCCGCGGCCTGCAGCGTGAGATAGGGGTTGGTCAGATGCGGCCGTGCCAGAGCCACCAAGTCTGCGCGCCCCGCGGCGATGAGCGTGTTCACCTGGTCGGCGCTCGTCACTGCGCCCACCGTGAGCGTGGCGATGCCGATCTCATTCCTCACCCAGTCGGAGAACGGCGCCTGGTACATGCGGCCATAGACCGGTCTTTGTTCCGGAACCGTCTGCCCGGAGGACACGTCGATCAGGTCGCAGTCGGCCGCCTTCAGCGCACCGGCAAGCGCCATCAAATCATCGTCAGAAAGGCCGCCCGGCGCCCAGTCCGTGGCCGAGATGCGCGCCGACATCGGTTTGTCCTGCGGCCAGACCGCCCGGCAGGCGCGGAACACCTCGAGCGGAAAGCGCAGGCGGTTCTCGATTGCTCCACCGTAGTCGTCGGACCGCTGATTGGTGAGCGGCGAAATGAAACTCGCGAGCAGATAGCCATGCGCCATGTGGATCTCGAGCAGATCGAAGCCAGCCTGCTCGGCGTAGCGCGTGGCGCGCACGAAGTCCTCGACCACGCGATCCATGTCGGCGCGCGTCATCTCGCGCGGCGATTGCGACTCGCCAGCAAGGTAGGGGATCGGCGATGCCGACACGAGCGGCCAGTTGCCCGCGTCGAGCGGATGATCACTCTTTTCCCAGCCGAGCTGGGTCGAACCCTTGCGCCCGGCGTGACCGAGTTGCATCGCGAGTCTCGCCTTGGAGTGGGCTCGGCAGAAATCGACAATACGCTTCCAAGCGTCGCACTGGACTTCGTTCCACAATCCGGTGCAGCCCGGCGAGATGCGCGCCTCGGGCGACACGCAGGTCATTTCCGTGTACACCAGTCCCGCGCCGCCCACCGCGCGCGATCCATAATGCACGAAGTGCCAGTCGCCGGGCAGGCCATCGACCGCCGAGTACTGGTCCATCGGTGAGACGACAACGCGGTTCTCCAGGAGCATGCCGCGCAGCCGGAACGGGGTGAACATCGGCACCGGTGGCCGCTTTACATCGATGTCGTAGCCAAGCGAGCGCTGCTTCGCGGCGAACCACTGACGCACTTCGGCGACGAAGCGTGGGTCGCGCAGTTCGAGGTTTTCCCAGGTAATTTGCTTCGAGCGCGACATCAGACCGAAGCCGAACTGCAGCGGCTCCATGCCCCAGTAGCGCCGCATGTGCTCAAACCAGCCAAGCGACACGTTTGCGGCGTGCTGCGTCTTCTCGACTTCCTCGCGCCGAGCGGTATCGTAGCGCGCGAGCGCCGGCGCGACCCCGCCTTCGGCGCGCAACGCCTCGTACAGTGCCACCGCGTCCTCCATCGCGAGCTTCGTGCCAGAGCCGATCGTAAAGTGCGCCGAGGCCTTGGCATCGCCCACCAGCACGACGTTTCCCATCACCCAGGTCTTGTTGACGATGGCGGGGAAATTGCGCCACGTGGAGCGGTTATTGATGAGGCGGTGTCCGGCGAGATCCTCGGCGAAGGCACGCTCCAGCGTGGCGAGCATCTGCGCTTCATCCATGCGTGCAAAGCCGAAATTTTCCCAGGTTACAGAATCCATTTCGACGATCAGGGTGCTGGCGCCCTTCTCGTACTGGTAGCCGTGCGCGACCACGATTCCTTCAGGCGTGTCGTGAAAGAAGTAATTGAACGCCTCCATCGGTCGGGTCGAGCCGAGCCAGATGAACTTGTTCGGTCGCAGATCGACGCTCGGCTGAAAGTGATGCTTGTAGCGTTCGCGGATCTTCGAGTTGATACCATCCGCGGCGATGATCAGGTCGCTGTCGGCGAGTTCCGTCACGTCCTCAATTTCACGCTGGAAGACCAGCTTCACGCCGAGTGCGCGGCAGCGCTCGTGCAGCAGACGCAACAACGCGACGCGCGAGCAGCCGCAAAAGCCGTTGCCGGCGATGCGCATCGCCGAGCCGCGGTAGTGCACGTCTATGCCGT
>JAOUFA010000524.1 GCA_029858545.1 Betaproteobacteria bacterium | reverse complement strand
GAACGCGGACTGCACCACGACTACCGCCAATGGCTCGAACGCCTCGCGCCGCATGCTCCGGTTTCGCAATACCGCCACAACGATACCGGCGAAGACAATGCCGACGCGCACATGAAGCGCCAGGTGATGGGCCGCGAGGTGGTGGTGGCGATCACCGGCGGGGAACTCGATTTCGGGCCCTGGGAGCAGATCTTTTACGGCGAATTCGACGGTCAACGCAACAAGCGCGTGCTGGTGAAGATCATCGGGGAGTGACGCGGGCGCCGCGATCGAATTTCCGGTGTTTTGATTTCAACAGCGAGAGGAACCTTCATGAATCTGCGGAAAAACGGTCTGCACCGACCGTGCCAATCCAAGCTAGAACGGCCATCCTCCGTCCGCCGGGGGCGTGTCGCCGTGAACCGGGCAGGGCTGGTTCTGGCGCTGGCCGGAGGGATAGGGGTATGGTCGCCGGTCCTTGCCGCGGGCCCCAGCTTTCACTGCGCCAAGGCAAGCTCGGCCATCGAAAAGGCCATTTGCCGGTTCCCGTGGCTGGCGGAAAAGGATTTGGCCTTGGCCAACGCCTACAAGAAGAAGATGGCCGCCGCCTCCACCGAGGAAAAGAACGAGGTGAAATCGGAGCAGCGTGAATGGATGAAGCAGCGCAACAAGGATTGCGAGAGACTGCCCGTACTGGGCGAGGAGGAGCGATACCAATCCGGCCGCAAGGACATCACCGTCTGCCTTTCCAAGGCCTATGATTCCCGCATCAAAGACCTGGAAACCTCCGCCTCGAAATACGGCAAGTGGCGCGTATACCGAGGCGAAGGCAAGGCCTACGCGCGCGTCATCGCCACGAAAAGAAGAGTGCCGATCTTTGAGGACGCATCGATCGGCGGAGAAGCGCTTGGGGGTGCCAGCACTGAAAACACCGACCATTACAAGATCCTCGAAATCAAAGCCCCATTCATCACCTACCTGAACACGCAGTTCACCCGCAGGGGGGCCTTTGGGAGCTACGCTTTCGCGGTACGGGTGTTCAATCTGGAAAGCGAAAAAGACACTTCCCTGACCGCGCTGTTCGATCAAAAGGAGATTCTTCAGGAGCTGGCGAAATCCTGCGGCAAGACCTTTGCGTGCGGTGCCGTTCCCACCTTGGCCACCTTTGCGCCGGAAAACGTGAAGTGTCCGGGCGGGGAGCCCCGTGATTCCGCCCGAGACATTCTGGACGGGTTTACTCTGGATCGCATGATCGGAGCGGACAAGATCCACGTCACGCTTGTATTCCACAATCCCTGCATTGCGGAACCGGAAAGGTTTCAACCGATGGAGGCGCCCCTCACGCTGTCGGCCCCGGCCAGGCTGGTCGAAAGTCTGAACGCCAACGCCCGATAGGCCCTACAGAAGAATCGCGGTCTGTGCGAGGCCTGGAAGTCCGCGCCTCGTGCGCAATCTCGTTACCAGACCTTGAGCTTGCCCAGCATGCTCTCGTCGATCGCGAGCCGTGCAATGTCGCCCTCGCGGATGCGCCCGACCGCTTTCGCGTCGTCGACGCTGATCCAGCAGCTGTGTGCCGCGATGTACTTGCTGACGCTAGCTTCGGCGACCAGCGTTTCCTGACCGCCGCGATAGGAGTAGATCTTCACCTTGGCGCGCGGCGTCAGCTTGTGATCGCGACCCATCATGGCCTGAAAGAAGGTGCCGCCCTCGGCGATGCCTTTCTTGACGATCGCGCCGCGCGGCGCGATCAGGTTCCTGAAGTCGCCGCGCACGCGGCCGTAGGCCTTCTCGAAGGCCTCCCTCAGTTTCGCGTTGGCGTCGGGCATCTGGGGCGAGGTGTTCTCCTCCTTATGTTCTTCCTTGAATTGCAGGGTTTCGACGAGCCGCATGCTGGGAATCTCGTACACGCGGATGCGGCCTTCGACCACCAGCCTATGGTCATAGGTCGGGGGTTCGTTCTTCTTGATCAGCTTGGACAGCATGCCGCGCTCCTCGCGGATGCTGTTGACCGAAACCTTGCTGAATCCGGGCCGGACGGCAAAATGCGCCACCGCGGGGCCATCGAAATTGCCCGAACCCCTGGCCTCGGCGAGGCGCATCTCGTTCTTGAGGCTGGTGTTCAGACTGCGGTCGACCACTTCGGAGCCGGATTCCTCGATCGCCTGCTGCACGGCCTGGGAGAGCAGCGGCACGAGCTGCGCCTGGCGCGCGGCCGGCCAGTCGCCCTCGGGCGCACCGACCACCACCTTGACGCGCTGACCTTCGACCCAGTCCTTGCGCGGCGGGACATCGGCCCGCTCCATGCCGACTTCGCGTAGACCCGGCGGAGTCCCCGGCATCGCGGCGCAACCCGATAAGGCGACGAGCATCGCAGTCACCACGCCCGTCTTGTTCACATTCATGGTTCTCATAGTCAATCCCGGTCGGAAACAGTTGCCAAGGTTCAAGGAGCGCCGTCGAGACCGAGCACGGCGGCGGCACCGCGCGGCTTCAGATCTCCGCTGAGCTTGCGCAGCGCGGCCTGGCGCGCCACGCCGCG
>JAOUFA010000525.1 GCA_029858545.1 Betaproteobacteria bacterium | reverse complement strand
ACTCGGCGCGCGCCACCAAGGGCAGCGACATCGAGGAAACCGCGCTCGCAACCAACCTGGAGGCTGCCGACGAGGTCGCGCGCCAATTGCGCCTGCGCGATCTGGGCGGCCTGATCGTCATCGATTTTATCGACATGGAGTCGCAACGCAACCAGCGCGAGGTGGAAAACCGCTTTCGCGAGGCGCTGCATTTCGACCGCGCCCGGGTGCAGATCGGCAAGATCTCGCGCTTCGGCCTGCTCGAGCTCTCGCGTCAGCGCCTCCAGCCCTCGCTGGAGGAAACCGCGCACATCGGCTGCCCTCGCTGCAGCGGCACGGGATTCATTCGTGGCACCGAATCTACGGCGTTGCACGTGCTGCGCATCCTGCAGGAAGAGGCGATGAAGGAAAACACCGGCGCGGTGCATGCCCAGGTCCCCGTCGATGTCGCCTCCTTCTTGCTCAACGAGAAGCGGCCGGAAATCCAGAAACTCGAGGCGCGTCTCAAGGTAAACATCGTGCTGGTTCCCAATTCCCATCTGGAAACCCCGCACTACCAGGTTCAGCGGCTGCGCCACGACGAACTCAACGCGATGGAACATGTGCCGGCCAGCTACGAGCTGGTTCAGGCGCCCGCGGAACAGGCGGAAAGGGAAGCGGCCGAAGCCGAACCGCAGCGCGAACGGCAACAGGCGGTCGTCACGGGAATCACCCCCGCACAACCCGCACCGATAGTTCCCGAGCCCGTGCAGGCTGCGCGACGCGATGAGCGACAAGTCGAGGCACGCGCGGCCAGCCCCCTCAAAGGAGGCCAGCCTGGATTCTTCGCGCGCCTGTTCGGATGGTTCGGCAAGAAGGAAGAAGCCGCCGTTCCGCCCGCTCCGACCCGACCGGCGAGCGGCACGCCCGCCGCACCCCGCGGTCAGCGCGGACCGCGCGACTCGCGTCGCGACCAACATCGCGATCGGCGCCCGGAGCAGCGGCACGGCGGCGGCAAACCCGAGCATGGCGGCGAACGTCGCGAGCCGCGCGGTGAGCACCGCGGTGAACGTCGTGATCCGCAGCAGGGTCGTTCCGAGCAACGCGGCGACAGGCCACCGCGCGAACCGCGCCCGACGGGTGAACGGCGTCCGGACGGCCAGCAGCGCGGCCCGCGCGGACCGCGTCCCCAGGCGCCCCAAACCGAACAGGCTCCCGCCGCCGCCGAACTCGCGGCGCAGGCCGCCCCTGTTGCCGAGCAACGCGATGGGGACGGTGAACGCCGCGGCGGGCGCAGGCACCGTCGCGACCGGCATCGCGGCGACCGTAAACCCGAGCATGCGGAGATTTCAGCGACCTCCGGCGCCGCACGGGACCGGATCGCGGTCGATGCAAGCCCCCGTCCGGAATTTCCCGAGCAGGCCATCCATACCGAACCCGCTCCGGTTGAATCCGCACGCATTGAGCCGATCGCAGTTGAACCGGTTCCGCAGGCACCCCCTGTCACCCATGCCGAGCCGATCATCCCGTCGGTGCCTGCCTACGCCGAAGCTCGCGTCGCGCCCTCCGTCGTCGAGGCGCCCGTGCTAGAGCCCACCGCGGCGCGCGTAGAGGAAACGGTGGCAAAGCCCGAGCAGCCCGCTGCGCGCACGCCTTCCACACCCGCTGTTTCCCCTGCCCCGCTCACCGCGCCGGCGCCGGTCGATCCCCGTCAGTTGCTCGATGGAGCCGGACTGGTGATGATCGAGACCAAGCACACGGCAAGCGCCAAGCTTACGCAGGCCGAAGAGGACGAGGCGGTGAGGCTCGGGCGTCCACGGCGCGAACGCCCGCAGGAACCGGCGGCCGATCTGGTGCAGGAACTCGTGCAGGTGGAAACGCGCAAGTAACGCGCGTCGCGCACGCTGCAGGCAAGAAAGCCGGCCACTGCGCCGGCTTTCTTTTTTAGCCCGCCATGAAAATGGCGACGTTGCGGACGAGCCGCACGCGGCGCTCAGTCCGAAACAAAGTCCACTCCGAATACCCGCTTCTTGAGATCGTGCAGCTGATCGCGCAGCTTCGCTGCCTGCTCAAAGTCGAGGTTCTTCGCGTGTTCGAGCATCTTCTTCTCCAATTGCTTGAGTTCACGCGCGATCTGCTTTTCGCTCATTGCCTCGTAGCGCGCGTCGGACTGCGCAGCGAGAAGCTGCGTCGCGGCCTGCTGTGAATCGTACACGCCGTCGATCAGATCCCTGACCGGCCTTGAGATGCCGCGCGGGACAATGCCCTGCGCCTTGTTGAAGGAGATTTGTTTGTTGCGTCTGCGATCTGTCTCGTCAATCGCACGGCGCATCGACTCGGTCACCACGTCGCCATAGAGAATCGCGGTGCCATTGATATGGCGCGCTGCGCGGCCGATGGTCTGGATCAGCGAACGCTCGGAGCGCAGGAACCCCTCCTTGTCGGCGTCAAGAATCGCGACCAGCGACACCTCGGGCAGATCGAGCCCCTCGCGCAGCAGGTTGATGCCCACCAGGACATCGAATTCGCCCAGACGCAGGTCGCGGATGATCTCCACGCG
>JAOUFA010000523.1 GCA_029858545.1 Betaproteobacteria bacterium | reverse complement strand
GTCGAGGGCACGGATCCCGAGATGCTCAAGCTCGAGGGCATGAATACCCAGCTTGCGGCAAAGCTTGTCGAAAGCGGGATCAGGACGCGCGACGATCTGGCCGACCTGGCGGTCGATGAACTCGCCGAATTGACCGGGATGGATGCGGAACCGGCCAAGAAACTCATTATGGCGGCGCGCGCCCATTGGTTTGAGGGCGAGCAGGGCAAGGAGGCTCAGTAACGTGGCTCAATTAAGTGTCTCGCAATTCGCGACGGAACTGAAGGTCCCGCCTTCTGTCTTGCTCGAGCAATTGCGGGCGGCCGGAGTGGTGAAGAAGACGCCCGAGGATGAGCTGTCCGAACAGGACAAATCCCGGTTGCTCGACTACCTGCGGCGCTCGCACGGCTCTGCCGAACAAAAGAACAAGATCACGCTGACCCGCAAGCAAACGAGCGAGATCAAGAAGTCGGACTCGACTACCGGTAAGGCGCGCACGATCCAGGTGGAGGTGCGCAAGAAGCGTGTATTCGTCAAACGTGATGCCTCCGATACGTCGCCCACAGCAGGCCCCACCGAGGTCGAGCAGCCGGTCGCGCCACCGGTGGCTGCACCCGCCGTAGCGGCGCCACCACCGCCGCCGGTGGCGGTGCCGCCGGCGAGCGTGCCCGCCGCTCAAGGTCACCAGATCGATGCGCGGGAGCGCGAGCTGCGCGCCGAAGAAGCTCGCCGCCAGCAACAGTTGGCCGCGATTCAGGAGCGCGAACTGCACGAAAAGCAGGAGCGCGAGCGCCGGGAAGCCGAACAGAAGCAGGTCGAGCGTCAGGCGAAAGCGGCGGCCGTGGCTGGCGCCGCGCAACCCACCGGCGGGGCCACCGACGGCACGCTGCACGCGCCCAAGGCCAGCGATGCCAAGGGCGACAAGAAACCCAAGAAGGTGAAGACGACCGTTCTGACCGACGAATCGGCTCGGCGTCGAACCATCAAGACTCGTGGCGATGTAGGCGGCGGAGTTGCAGGCTGGCACGCGCGCGGCGGGGGACGGCACAAGCAGTCCTCGCACGCGACCGCGGAGCAGGCAACGTTCAATCAGCCTACCGAACTCGTGGCACGCGAAATTGCCGTACCGGAGACCATTACGGTCGGTGAATTGGCGCACAAGATGTCCATCAAGGCGGCGGATTTGATCAAGGCCATGATGAAACTGGGCAGCATGGCGACCATCAACCAAGTGCTCGATCAGGAAACGGCTATGATCCTTGTCTCCGAGATGGGCCACAAGGCAAAGCCTGCCAAGCTGGATGACCCGGAAGCGTATCTTTCGGAGTCCGCCCAGCACGTAGACATCGCGCAATCTCCGCGCCCGCCGGTCGTGACTGTGATGGGCCACGTCGATCACGGCAAGACTTCATTGTTGGACTACATCCGGCGCGCCAAGGTGGCAGCGGGCGAGGCAGGCGGCATCACGCAACATATCGGCGCCTATCACGTGGAAACGCCTCGCGGTGTGGTGACCTTTCTGGATACCCCGGGTCATGAAGCGTTCACCGCAATGCGTGCGCGCGGCGCAAAAGTGACGGACATCGTGATTCTGGTGGTGTCGGCTGACGATGGCGTCATGCCTCAGACCATCGAGGCGATTAACCATGCCAAGGCGGCCGGTGTGCCGCTGGTGGTGGCGATCAACAAGGTCGACAAGCCCGATGCCAACCCCGACCGCGTCAAGCAGGAATTGCTCGGCCACGGCGTCGTGCCGGAGGAATACGGCGGAGATTCTCCGATCGCGCTGGTCTCCGCGAAGACCGGCCAGGGTATCGACAATTTGCTCGAGCAGGTTCTGCTCCAGGCCGAGATGCGCGAGTTGAATGCACCACTGGATGTGCCTGCCCGATGCGTGGTGATCGAGGCACGCCTGGACAAGGGGCGTGGCCCGGTGGCGACGCTGCTTGTGCAAAGCGGTACGCTCAAGCGCGGCGATGCGGTGCTGAGCGGGGCGGTATTCGGGCGGGTACGCTCGATGCTCGACGAAAACGGGCAGCCGATCCAATCCGCAGGACCGTCGATCCCGGTGGAGATTCAGGGGCTGTCTGACGTTCCACAGGCAGGCAGTGAAGCAGTCGTTGTGACCGACGAACGCAAGGCGCGTGAAATTGCGCTCTTCCGCCAGGGCAAGTTCCGCGAAGTGAAGCTCGCCAAACAGCAGGCGTCCAAGCTCGAGAACATGTTCGACCAAATGGGCGAAGGCCAGAAGAAGGTTCTCACTTTGGTGATCAAATCCGACGTTCAGGGGTCGCAGGAAGCGCTGGTGCATGCGCTCACGCGACTTTCGACCGAGGAGGTAAAGGTGAGCGTGGTGCATGCCGGGGTGGGCGGTATCACCGAATCGGACGTCAATCTGGCGCTCGCCTCGCATGCAGTGATCATCGGCTTCAATACGCGCGCCGACGCGACCGCGAGAAAGCTCATCGAATCCTCCGGAATCGACGTGCGTTACTACAATATCATCTACGAAGCGGTCGAAGAGATGAAGGCAGCGCTCTCGG
>JAOUFA010000096.1 GCA_029858545.1 Betaproteobacteria bacterium | reverse complement strand
CCGGCCGCGGGGCGTTCGTCGCCGTCGCGCGCATGGCGCTCGCCGAGCGCGCGCAGCAGCAGCGTCGCGGCGCCGGCTTGCGCGGGGGTCAGCAGCAGATGCACGTGGTTGCCCATCAACACGTAGGCGTGCACCGTGCAGTCGAGGCGCTTCGCCTCGTCGCGCAGCAGGTCGAGATACGCGATCCGGTCGCGCGCGCCGGAAAAGCACGCCGCGCCGGCACGGCCGCGCTGGGTCAGGTGCAGCGCGACCCCGGGCAGCTGAACACAGGCGGCACGCGGCATGGGTGGCTGGCGGGGGGGAGTTCCGGAGCGCAACGCGCGGGTGGATTTCGTCGTTGACAGCCGACGCGCCGGCGCCGCGTGGGCGGGTCGCCGGGCCACAACGCGAACGATTTTCATGCAAAACGCAACAATGTCACAGTCGCGCCGCGCGCCGCGCTCCTAGACTTGCCGCATCGGATACGACTCGAGCGGCCAAAAGGGCACACATGAATCTCAACCCACCCAGGCAGTACACCGGCTACGACAAGGGCGCGGCGCTGGAATTCTTCAAGGCCGCGGGTACCCCCGAAACGGTGGCCGAGGGCGCGACCCTGTTCGTCGAACACCAGCGCGCCGGGCGGCATTCGATCAGTCGCGACAAGATGTATCTGCTGCTGCAGGGCAGGGTCGAGATACTCGCCGCGCGCAAACCGATCGGCGCGATCAAACAGGGCGAGATCTTCGGCGAAATGGGCCCGCTCAGCGGAACCGCGCGCAGCGCGACCGCGGTGGCGAGGACCCCCTGCCAGGTGATCGGCCTCGACGAGCAGCAGCTGCGCCGCGGCCTGGAGATGAAGCCCGATTTCGTGCCGATGATGGCGCGGCTGATGATCTCCCGACTGCGCGACACGGTCGCCCGCCTGCGCACCGAAGATGCCATCGCCGAGGACGACAGCGGCAGGCAGACCGCGCTCTTCAGCCCCGCGCTGCTCGACGACATGCGGCACGACCTGGGCGCCGCGGCGCACGCACGATTCAAGCAGGGCGAGACGATCCTGCGCGAAGGCGCGACCGGCATCCTCATGTACATCGTGCTCGAAGGCTGCGTGAGCGCGCACATCCAGGGGCGCCTGGTCGAGCGCATCGGCCCGGGCGGGCTGCTCGGCGAAATCGCGCTGGTCGATCTGTCGCCGCGCGTGGCGAGCGCGATCGCGCAAACCGACTGCGAACTGCTGGTCATCAACCGCAGCCTGTTCCTGCAATTGCTGCGCGACAAGCCGGAGTTCGGCGCGTCGCTGCTGCGCGGCCTCGCCGACCGGCTGCGGTTCCTGATCTCGCACGGCCGCTAGCCGCGCCCCCGTCAGCTCCCGCCCGCGCGCAGCGCGGCAAGCAGCGACTTGAACGGCAGCAGCACGCAGCCGTAGCGGCTGCGATGGCCGCGCACCGGAACAAACGCGCCGAGCTCGGCCCAGCCGCCCTCCCAGCCTGCGCCCGGCGCCTCATCGGCCTCGAGCATCGCGGCCAGTTGCGTCGCGACGCGCCCGATCTCCTCGGCGTTCGCGCCGACCGCACGCGCGCCGATCGCCGCGGCGGCCGCGCGGCAAAGCAGGCAACCGCGCACTCGGTGCGCGAGCCGCGCGATGCGTGCGCCGGAGATCGCAACCTCCATCTCCACGCGGTCGCCGCACAGCGGGTTGTCGATCAGCGCCTGGCCGTCGGGCGCCTCCAGCCGGCCGTGTCCGGTGCCCGCTTCGGCGAGCACCTTGATCGCCGCGTGATAGATCTCCAGGCTGCTCACCGGGTGGCGTTCAGCGGGTGACGGTTACCGGCCAAGCTTGCCGTCCGAGTCTCGCTGCGCGCCGCCGCGATAGCGCACCTGGATCACCTGCGCGAGGATCGACACCGCGATCTCGCGCGGCGCGCGCCCGCCGAGGTCGAGCCCGACCGGCGCGTGGATGCGCGCGAGCCCGTCGCCGAAGCCCGCTTCGGTCAGCCGCGCGACCCGCTTGGCGTGGGTGCGCGTGCTGCCGAGCGCGCCGATGTAGAACGCGGGACTCTGCAACGCGGCGATGAGCGCCGGGTCGTCGAGCTTGGGATCGTGGGTAAGCGTGACGACCGCGCTGGTCGCATCGAGCCGCAAGGCGTCGAGCGCCTCGTCGGGCCAGCCGTCGAGCAGCGTCACGCCGGGAAAGCGCGCGGTGCTCGCGAAGGCGCTGCGCGGATCGATCACCGTGACTTCGAAGCCGGCGAGCGTCGCCATCGGCGCGAGGAACTGGCTGATGTGCGCCGCGCCGACCACGATCAGGCGCGGCGCGCGCGCGTACGAGCGCACGAACAGGCCCTCTTCGCCGGGCAGCACGCCGCTCTTGTCGGCGACCAGCATGCGGCGCGCCTGCGCGCGCTGTTCGGCGGAGACCTCGAGCGCGCCCTCCCAGCGCTCGCCGTCGAAGAAGCTTTGCGCGCCGTCGGCCAGGCGCGTGACGAGCGCGGCCGAAATCCCCGCCGCGGTAGCGGCGCGCAGTTTCTCGTACAGTACCCACTTCATTCGAAGCGCTCCACGAACACGCGCACCCGCCCGCCGCAGGCGAGTCCGACCTCCCAGGCCTGCTCGTCGGAGACGCCGAATTCGAGCGTGCGCGGCTTGCCGTCGGCGATCGTCGCGAGCGCCTCGGTCACCACCGCGCCCTCGATGCACCCCCCCGAGACCGAGCCGACGAACTCGCCGCGCCCGTTCACCGCGAGGTGGCTGCCCTCGGGCCGGGGCGACGAGCCCCAGGTCTGCACCACCGTGGCGAGCGCGACCGGCTCGCCGGCCTCCTTCCAGTCTCGGATGCGGGGAAAGATCTCTTCGGCGTCGGTCGGCATGGCGGGGATTCCTCGAGTTGAGCGGCGATATCGGGCAGTCTAGCGCGCTCGTGCAAATACGGCCGTTGTCCTAGCCGGGCGATGAACCCGGGCGGGGCAGCGCGCCCGTCGCGCCGGGCGCGCGGTCGATCCTGAACGCCGCCGCGGCAGCGACCAGCAGCGCCGCCTGGCGCTCCAGATCCTCGGCGGCGGCGGCGATCTCCGACACCATCGCGCCGTTGCCCTGCGTCGCGCGGTCGAGCTCCTGCACGGTGAGCGTGACCTGCGCGATGCCGCGGCTTTGCTCGCCCAGCGCGAGCACCGTGCGATCGAGCAGCGCGCCCACCTGGCGCACCGCGCTGACGATCTCGCCCATCTTCGCGCCGGCGTCCTGTGCGCGCGCCGACCCCTCGCCGATCATGCCGATCGAGCCGTCGATCACGGTCTTGATCTCGCGCGCCGCGGCGGCGCTGCGCTGCGCGAGCGCGCGCACCTCGCCCGCGACGACGGCGAAGCCGCGCCCCTGCTCGCCGGCGCGCGCGGCTTCGATCGCGGCGTTCAACGCGAGGATGTTGGTCTGGAACGCGATGCCGTCGATCAGCGCGACGATGTCGGCGATCCGGCTCGAGCTCGCGTGCATCGACTGGATCCGCTCGACGACATCGGCGACCACCATCCCGCCGTCGCCCGCGAGCTCGGCGGCGTTGCTCGCGATCCGGTTCGCCTCGCGGCTGCCATCGCTGTGCTGCGCCACGCTCGAGGAGAGCTCCTCCATGCTCGCCGAGGTCTGCTCGAGCGAGGCCGCCTGTTCTTCGGATCTCGCCGCGAGGTCCGCATTGCTCGCGGCGAGATGTTGCGAGGCGCTACGCACCGCCTGCGCGCCCGCGTGCACGCGCGCGAGCATCGCCGAGATGCTCGCGATCATGTCGCGCAGCGCCGCGAGCAGTTGTCCGGTCTCGTCGTCGCGCGTACCTTCAATGCGCACCGTCAGATCGCCCGCGGCGACCGAACGCACCACGCGCATCGCGGCAAACACCGGGGTCAGCACCGTGACGATGATCCACAGCGCGAGCAGCGCGAAGACGAGCATCGCGAAGACCGAGGTGCTGGCGATGATCCAGGTCGCGGCATCGCCCGCGGCGGCGACGCGCTCGTCGGCGGCACGGATATCGGCGCGCGCGCGTTCCACCGCCGCGGCATCGGCGCTCGCCGCGCCCGCGCGCTGCGCGAGCAGCGCATCGCGCGCGCGCAGGCCGTCGCGCAGCGCCTGCTCGGTGCGCGCGCCGCTCCAGTAGATTCCGCCTGCCGCGACCAGCACCATCGCAAAGCCGATCACGGCACAGACAATGATGCGAGCGCGGATCGACAGGTTGATCGCCATAAGGTAAGCCTCATCCATTCATCAAGTGGGGCGAGAATAGCCTGATACCGCGCCGCCGGGAAATGCCGTGCTTCGACGACGGGAAAAAGACCCTGCTCGGCACTCCGGCACTGGATCGTGCACCCGGTTCGCGCAGGCCGGCAGCGCGGCGCCGCTTCAGCGCGCGGCGCGCGGCCGGTCGCGCGAAGGAATGCGGTACAGCCACCGCGCGAGCAGCACCCCCATCAGGGCGAGCGCGAACTGCAACCAGAGCGGGCGCACGAACAACAGGATCGAGGTGGAGAGCGTCGCCGTCATCAGCCCGATCGCCCAGAGCTTGGTGCGCCAGGGGATGCTGCGATGGCGGCGCCACTCGCGCACCGCCGGACCGAACAGCCGGTGGTTGACGAGCCAGAGGTAGAAGCGCTCCGAGGCGCGCGCGTAGCAGGCCGCGGCGAGCAGCATGAACGGCGTGGTCGGCAGGATCGGCACGAACAGGCCGATCACGCCGAGCGCGACGCACAGCGTGCCCGCCGCCCAGTAGAGCGCGCGCACCGCGGGCGAATCATGCAACCTGAGGTCGGCGGCGTGATGCGCGGGGTCGTGTTCAGGTTGCGCCATGCGGCGATTCTAGGCGATCCCGCGAGTCACGACGGCGCCGGCGACGCGCGCCGGCGCGCGCTCGCCGCCACCGGGTCCGACTCGAACAGTTCCTGCAGCTGCTCGGCCGCCTCGCGTGTGGTCTGGATGAGCTTCGCCTCGTCGTGGTGCACCGCATACTGCGCGTCGAGCATCTCCTCGTCGTGACGGCGAAACAGCGCGAGCGCGCTCGCCGCGGCCGCCGCGCCGAAACCCAGCCGCGCGAGCGCGCGCTCGGCCATCTCGAGACTCGCCGGAAAGGTGTCGCGCAGAACCAGGCGCACGCCCAGGTCGCGCAGGCGGAACGCGTGCACGCGGTTTCTCGCGCGCGCGATGATCGGCAGGTCCGGGAAATGGCGCCGCACCACGGCGGCGGTGCGCAGCGACGCCTCGGCGTCCTCGATCGCGAGCACGAAGAGTTTCGCCTCGCCGATCTTCGCCGCGCGCAACAGGTCCAGGCGCGAAGCGTCGCCGTAGTACACCTTGTTGCCGAAGCGGCGCACGAAATCGACCTGCTGGTAGGAGAGCTCGATCGCGGTGAAGGGAATGCCCGCCATCCTCAGCACGCGCGAGACGATCTGCCCGACGCGCCCATAGCCGGCGATGATCACCGGCTTGGCCGGATCGTCGATCGTGTCGAACTCGGGCGGCGCGAGCCGCTCACGCCAGCGCGCGAGCAGCCGGTCGTGCAGCGCGAACAGCGGCGGCGAGAGCAGCATCGAGAGCGTCACCGCGAGCACCAGCCATTGCGCGGTGTCGCCCTTCATGACCCCGAGCGCTGCCGCGGCGGTAAAGAGCACGAACGCGAACTCGCCGCCCTGGCAAAGCGTGGTCGCGAGACACACCCCGGTCTGGGTGGGCGAGCCGGTCAGCCGCGCGATGACGAGCAACAGCACGAACTTCGTCGCCATCAGGCCGAGCGCGAGTCCGAGCACCGCGAGCGGGGCCGCGGCGAACAGCGCGAGATTCGCGCTCATCCCCACCGCGATGAAGAAAAGGCCGAGCAGCAAGCCCTTGAACGGC
Organism: Betaproteobacteria bacterium; assembly: GCA_029858545.1. Classification (GTDB taxonomy): domain Bacteria; phylum Pseudomonadota; class Gammaproteobacteria; order Burkholderiales; family SG8-39; genus JAOUFA01. Next base: position 4,649 of record JAOUFA010000096.1, on the reverse strand, counting down.
TCGATGTCGGCCTCCAGCTGGTGACGGAACTCCGAATCGGCCACCAGCACGCCGGCGAGAAACGCGCCGAGCGAGGCCGACAGACCGATCGCCTCCATCGCGAGCGCCGCGCCGACCACCAGCAGGAGCGCGGCCGCGGTGAACATCTCGCGCCCGCCCCAGCGCGCGACGAACTGCAACGCCGGGCGCACCACCACCCGACTCGCCGCGACCACCACCAGGATCGCCGCCAGGCCCTTCAGCGCCGAGAGCAACTGCAGGTCCGAGCCCTCGCCGGCCAACAGCGGCAGCAACGCGAGCAGCGGAATCACCGCCAGATCCTGGAACAGCAGCACCGCGAACGCACTGCGGCCGTGGCGCGAGGCGAGCTGGCCGCGCTCGGCGAGCGAAGACAGCACCAGCGCGGTGGACGACAGCGCGAGCCCCAGCCCCGCGATCGTCGCCGCGCGCCAGTCGAGGCCGAGCGCCCACGCCGCGCCTCCGAGCACCGCCCCCGTCACCGCCACCTGCGCCCCGCCCAGGCCGAACACCTGGCGCCGCATCACCCACAAACGCCGCGGCTCCAGTTCGAGACCGATCAGAAAGAGGAGCAACACCACGCCGAACTCCGCGAACTGCAAGGTCGCCGACGGATCACCGATGAGCTTTAGTCCCGACGGACCGATCGCGATTCCCGCGGCCAGATAACCCACCACCGCGCCCAGCTTCGCGCGACGAAACAGCGGCACGAGGAGCACGGCGGTGAGGAGGAAGATCGCGGTTTGTTCGAGGAAGTGCATGGGGGGCTCCGGGGGTGGGACGCGGGGGAGGATAGCGCGGGTGGGCTTTTCGGTCTCCCCGGATGGCAGAATGGTCTCTCGCGACACCTTGACCGCTGTAGCGCCATGCGATACAGTACCCCGTGATCAAGAGCTTCCGGCACAAGGGCCTTGAGCGGTTTTTCCGCACCGGGTCGAAGGCGGGCATCCAACCTCAGCACCAGAATCGATTACGCCTTCAGCTCGGCCGTCTCGATGCCGCAAAATCCGCGAGCGATATGGACCTGCCAGGATGGCGGCTGCACGCGCTGACGGGAAATCTCAGAGGCCATTGGTCGGTATGGGTAAATGGCAACTGGCGCCTGACCTTCACCTTCGAGGGCTCGGACGCCGTGCTGGTGGACTACCAGGATTATCACTGAGGACAGAAACGATGGCGACGACGCGCATGTATAACCCGCCGCACCCGGGCGAGGTGTTGCAGGACACGGTCCTCGCGGAAGGTCGCATCACGGTCTCCGAATTCGCACGAAAGCTCGGGGTATCGCGCGTGGCGCTGTCGCGCGTCGTGAACGCGCGCGCGGCGGTGAGCGCGGACATGGCCTTGCGCCTCGCGGCCGCGCTCGGCGGTTCGGCGGAGTCGTGGCTGCAGATGCAGGCCGCCTACGACCTGTGGCAGGCGGCGAAGCGGCGCCGACCGAAGGTTCAATTGCTCAAGCTGGCCGCGTAACGCGGCCAGCTTCGCCGCAAGGACTCGTTCCGACGACCCTCACCCCAACAACTTCCTGAACCCCCGATTCACCTCCGCACTCCGGTGCCTTGCCATCTTGCCGGTCGGCGGCAGCGCTTCGTTGTAGAAGAATTCGGGCAGTTCGTCGTCCGCCTCGGTGAAGCCCGCTTCCTTGTTGAACTGCCACTCGAGTTTTAACGTCTCGGTGCCGAGTTTCTGAAAGAACGCGAGGTCGAGCGCGGTGCCGTGCGCGTCGTTCAAGGCTCCGACCATCAGTTCGAAATTGGTGTTGGTCACCGAGCGCCCGAAGATACACAGCCCGAGCGAATCGGCCGCTGCGCACAGCACCTGGATCCCCAGGCTCGCCTGGACGAGTTCTTCGGTGGTCTTGCCCTTGCAGTCGAAGGTCGGCAAATTCCCCGCGGTGTGGTCGGCCCCCTGCGCGGTGACCATCATCGAAATCCCGGTGACTTCGATCACGCGCGGGTCGTAGGCGCTGATGCTCTGTTTCTTGATCACCGGTACGCGCGCGATCTTGTAGTGCTCGCCGACCCGCGCGGTGCCCTGCGCCAATAGTCGCCCGCGCTCGCTCCCCCGGCGCAGGTCGTCCATCACCGCGAGCATGAAACCGACGTCGCCGAACTTCGCCTGCCCCGCTTCCATCAGCACGCCCATCAGCGCGCCGACTTCGATGGTATCGACGCCGAGGTCGTTTGCCTCGGCGTTCACGCGCGCGACGTCGTCCGGGTCGGAGAGCCCGCAGTTGCTGCCCATCAGGCCCAGGGTCTCGTATTCGAGCGGCGAGACGAGTTCCTTGCCCTCCTTGTCGACGTAGACGTTGCTGCATTCGATCATGCAGCCCGGCATGCAGGCGTGCGAGATGGTGCCGCCGCGCGCGAGGTTCTGCTCGCGGATGTAGTCGCCGCCCAGTTTGAGCGGCTCGCCCGCCGCGCGTTCCAGACTCCCCGCGCTGAAGTTGCGCACCGGCAGCGCCCCGATCTGGTTGGTGATGTCGCCCATCATCGCGGTGCCGGTGCGCCGGTAGGCGTCGACCGCCGGTTCGGTCTTGATCTTCTCGCCGTACTCGCGGATCGCGCCCATCAGCTTCTTGCGGTCGTGGAAGGTCGGCATCTTGTGCACGTCGACCACGATCGCCTTCACCTTCTTCGAACCCATCACCGCGCCCACCCCGCCGCGCGCGGCAAGGCGCGAGGGCCGCCCGTCGGTGTCGGCAAAGGCGATGCCGGAGACCAGGCCCAGGTATTCGCCCACCGGACCGCACAGCGCAAAGCTGATCTTCTTGCCGTATTTTTCAAAGAGCAGCGCCGCGACCTCGTTATTGGCCTTGCCCAGATAGGGCGCCGCGCTCTCGTAGGAAATCGCCCCTTCCTTGGTGATGCGGATCACCACCCACTCGCTCGCCTGGCCGTGCAGGGTGATCCCGGCGATCTCCAACTGACCCAGAGCGAAGGCGAAGGTACCGCCCGAATTGGCTTCCTTGATCCCGCCCGTGAGCGGGCTCTTGCAGCCGACGCTCAGGCGGTTGGCATTGGAGAAGTTCGTCCCCGCGAAGGGCCCCGCGGAGAAGATGAGCGGATTGTCGGGCCCCAACGGATCAACCTTCGCCGCGCCCATCGCGACCAGGGTCTTCGAGATGTAATAGCGCCCGGCGCGGATCACCGCCTCGCCGTCGAGTTGTTCGCTCTTCACCGAGCGGTCGTTGAGATGGAGGTGCAGGTACTTGCGCATGACGGCTCCGTGTTTCCTTGCGGGTTAGGCGTTCACCCCACCGAAAGATCGAGAATCATTCTTGCGGGGGCCTCGAACAAGATGGGATATTGCCACGGCGGCGCGTGATGGGAACAGTGCGTCCACCGCTACACCTCCCGCCACCCCCCCATCAGCGGAAAATACAGGCCGCAGCGCCCGCCGCCCAGCACCTCGCGGTAGCGCTCCAGCTGGGCCCGGTAGCGCTCGCGCTCGCGGTCGAGAAACGCCTCGACGTCCGCCCCCTCATGGCGGCTCGTCTTCCAGTCGACGATCCAGCGCTCGCCGTGTTCGTCGACGAACACCCGGTCGATCACGTAGTGGCGCAAGCCCTCCTTCACCACCGCGCTCAGGCGGTATTCGTTCCTCGCCTCGCGCTGCGGCCCGAGCAGCCAGCGCCCGCGCGGATCGGCGAGGGTGTTCTTCAGCGCGACCGCGACGCGCTCGGCGGCGGCCTCGAGTTCGTCGACCGCGACGCCGCGATCCTCGAGTTGCCGTGCGAAGTGCCCGCGCAAATCGTCGACCCGCGCGACGCTCCAGCCCGCGAGTGCGTCGCCGGCGATTCGCTCCAGCCAGCGGTGCACGACGTTGCCGATCTGGCGCGCGGTTTCGCCCGCCCAGGAGAATTCGACTTCCTCCTGCGCGCGCGTCTCCTCCCAGGGCGCGCGCCAGTCGGCCGACGCGGGCGGCGCGGCGAGACGCCAGTCGGCGGCCAGGCGCACGAGGTCCTGGTTGGGCAGCGTGCGCGAAGCGGCGGCTTCGGCCGGGCGCGCCTCGCCCGTCCGCGCGCGGGCCGCCGCGACGAATCTCTCCTCGACCACCGGCCAGAGCCTGGCCAGCAGCGTCGCCGCGTTCGGGCGCCGCACCGTGGCCGCCTCGGCCTCGCCTTCGCGCTTCGCGTTGCCGAGCAGATGCAGCCGTTTCCTCGCGCGCGTTGCGGCGACGTAGAGCAGGCGCGCGGCCTCGTGCCCGGCGCGCTCGGCATCGAGTTTCCTCAGCCAGGCGTAGATCGGATCGTCCTCCGCCCCGGCCTCCTCGATCGGCGCGACCAGCAGCTCGGGCGCGTCCGCTCCCGGCCGCTCCATCCACAGGAACAGGCGCTTGTCGTCGCCGCGCGGCGCGCGCCCCAGACCGGGCACGATGACGTGATCGAACTCGAGGCCCTTCGCCTTGTGCAGCGTCATGATCTGCACGTCGCTGTCGCGCGCGTGCACGTCGGGCAGCGCCCAAAGCTTTTCCAGCCGCTCGGCGAACGCGGCGAGGTCGGCCAACGCACCGGCCTGCTGCGCGTCGTCGAGCGCATCGAGATAGATGTCGGCGTCCTCCAGATCGGTCTCGTCTTCGACGCAGGCCGGACCGCCGAGCGCGAGCCAGGCGCCCTCGACCGCCGCGCG
>JAOUFA010000522.1 GCA_029858545.1 Betaproteobacteria bacterium | reverse complement strand
AGAACAAGTCGCCGAACCTGTATATCGTCGGCGGCAAGATCGCGGGCATGGACACGCTGCGTGCCGAAGCGATGGCTGGCGCGCCCTTCGATTACGACCGCGAAGTGGAAGGACTGCGCGCACTCGACCGCTACACCTACCGTATCGTGCTCACCGAGCCGATGCCCAACCTGATCTACTATCTCACCTACTGCAATCTCATGTGCGCGGTGGCGCGCGAAGTCATTGAGGCGGCGGGCGACAAGTCGATGGAACACCCGGTGGGAAGCAACGCCTACCGCCTCGCGCAGTGGAAGCGCTCCTCGCGCCTGGTGCTGGAGCGCAACCCGAACTACCGCGAACACTATTACAACGCGCAACCGCCCGCGGATGATCCGGTGAAGCAGGCGATTGCCGCGAAGTTGAAGGGTCGCCGTCTGCCGATGATCGACCGCGTCGAGGTCTACGTGATCGAGGAACAGCAGCCGCGCTGGCTCGCGTTTCTCAACGGCGAGCACGACCTCATCACCGCGGTCCCTGCCGAGTACATCGAAATCGCGCTGCCCAACGGCTCGCTCGCCCCCAATCTCGTCCGCCAGCGCATCGCGGCCGACCGTGTCGCGGAACTCGACCTCGCTTTCGTCTACTTCGGCATGGAGCACCCGGTGATCGGGGGCTACAGCGCGCAAAAGGTCGCCTTGCGGCGTGCGATCGCGATGGCCTATGACATCGACAGCGCGATCCGCCAGCTCTATCACGGTCAGGCGATCGCCGCCCAGTCGACCGTACCGCCCGGCGCGATCGGCGCCGATCCGTCACTCACCGGCCCGCTCGCCGAATTCAATCCGGCGCGCGCGATGGCGCTGCTCGACACCTACGGCTATATCGACCGCGACGGCGACGGCTACCGCGACCTGCCCGATGGCAACAAGCTGGTGCTGGAACTCGCCTCGACTCCCGACAGCTCGGGCAAGCTGATCGACGAAATCTGGCGCCGCAGCATGGAGCGCGTCGGTCTGCGAATCGAGTTCCGCAAGGGCAAGTGGCCCGAGCTCTTGCGCGAATCGCGCGCCGGCCGGCTGATGATGTGGAACCTCGGCTGGACCGCGGCGATCCCCGATGCCGATCCGTTCTACGTGATTCTGGATGCGCGCAGCCGCGGTCAGGCGAACCACTCGCGCTTCAATCTTCCGGCATGGAACTCGCTTTACGTACGCGCACAGAGGCTCTCGGACGGGCCCGAGCGCGCCGCGCTGTACCGGGAGATGGACAAGCTGTTCTTCGCCTACGCCCCGATGCGCCCGCTCGTGCACCGGATCGTCACCGGCCTCACCCACCCCTGGGTGACGGGTTATCAGCGCCATCCGGTGCTGCGCGAATTCTGGCCCTATATCGACATCGACACCGCGATGCGGCCCCAAAGCCGGCGCTGAGAACGTCCCGACGCCGCACGCCTCACCTGGGTCGCGCGAGTTCTTCCATCACCGCGCGCTTGAGCAGCCGCGGCGGCAGCAAACCCTGCGCGAGGATGGCGTCGTGGAAGACGCGCTGATCGAAGCGATCGCCGAGCGCGATCTCGGCCTTGACGCGCAGTTCGCGCAGCTGCGTATAGCCGTAGAAGTACGATACCGCCTGACCGGGTAGATCGAACGCGTAGCGATCCGCCTCCTGTTGCGCAAAGGGCTCCGACAGCGTCACCTCGCGCATCAGGAAGGCTTTCGCCTCGGCGGGTGTCATCCGGCCGAGGTTGACCATCGGATCGAGGAAGGCGCGCGCCGCGCGCAGCAAACGAAGCTGCAGCGCGAACAGTTGCCCCTCCGGGGGGAAATACGGGAGCATCACGCTCTCGGCGTACAGCGCCCAGCCCTCCGCGTTGGTGCTGTTCAAAGCGAACACCGAGCGCGCGATCGAAACGCCGCGCTCGACCATCGCGGCGAATTGCAACTCGTGACCCGGGCGTGCCTCGTGCGCGGTCATTGTCCACGCGACGGCTTGCGCGGTGAAGTCGTCCGCGGGTGCGGTGGATTTCGCGTTCGGATTGCCGAGCGGCAGAACAAATTCGCCGACCTCGCCGCGGTTGCCGATCAGCCGCGGCGGATTCATGTACGGCGCGGGGATCGCCGCCGACTCGGCCTCGCTCGCCAGCCGGATCGACGCCGCGCGCCGCGGCAGACTGACGATCCGTTCGCGCGTCACGATGTCCTCGATGTCCTTCAGACATTTCCGGTACACGGCAAGAATGCGATCGGGCGCGACCGCATCGCGCTTGAACCAGCGCAGCACATCGCGATAGTCGGCCGAAGGCAGATTCCGTTCGCGCGCGATGCCTGCGGCAAGGCGCATCATGTCGTCGCGGACTTCCGCGAAACCGAAAGTCCCCAGCGCGATCGCCTGCTCGGGGTCGATGTCGACGCCGAAGTTCTTCAGGCGGTCGGCGTACAGCTCGCGCGGCAGCATCGCTTCACGGCGCGCGCGCGGCAGCACGACTGCCCTCACCCATGCGCAGTGCTCGCGCAATTGCGCCGCGAGCCGTGCCTGCGCCGGC
>JAOUFA010000001.1 GCA_029858545.1 Betaproteobacteria bacterium | reverse complement strand
GGTCCCCGCACCCGACCAGCCCGAGTGGCTGACGATGGCCGACATGATGGGCGACATGGGCGGGATGTCGCACGCGGGGATGGATCAGGGCGCGCACGCCATGCACGGCACGCCGGCGGCGGCTGCTGCCGCCGGGCAACCGGATCACGGGGCGCACGCGATGCACGGCGCCGCGCCGGCGGCGGCCGCCGCGTCCGCGATGGACCGCGGGGAGCACGCCATGCACGGCCCCGCCGCGGGCGGCGCCGCGATGGACCACGGCGCGCACGCGGCGCACGGTGCGGCGGAGGCGCCCTCGGGCGCCTCGCGTCGGGTGCGCCATGCGCGCAGCGAATACGGTCCGAGCGTGGACATGCGCGTCGACACGCCGCGCGTCAACCTCGACGACCCGGGCATCGGCCTGCGCGGCAACGGCCGGCGCGTTCTCACCTATGCCGATCTGCGCACGCTCGGCGGCCCGCTCGACGAGCGGGGCGCAGAGCGGGAGATCGAGCTTCATCTGACCGGCAACATGGAGCGCTACACCTGGTCGTTCGACGGCCTGGAGTTCGGAAAGTCCTCGCCCGTCCACCTTCGCTACGGCGAGCGCGCGCGCATCATCCTGCACAACGACACGATGATGACTCATCCGATGCATTTGCACGGCATGTGGAGCGAACTCGAGACGCCGGAGGGACGGTTTCTCGCGCGCCGTCACACGCTCGCGGTGCAGCCGGCGCAACGGCTGTCGTTTCTGGTCACCGCGGACGCGCTCGGCCGCTGGGCCTGGCACTGCCACCTGCTGCACCACATGGACGCCGGCATGTTCCGTGTCGTCGTGGTGAGCTGACGTGAACCGGGAAACGAGGAACGACATGAACGCATGTCCACGACTGCTGCTGAGCGCGTGTATCGCCCTGCTGCCAGTGTCGCCGCTGCTGGCGCAGAGCGCGGCGGACCCCGGCACGATGTCCCACGGCTCGATGCAGGGCGGCTCGGCGCCCGCCGACGCGCGTGATCCGCACGCCTACTCGGGAGGCCAGGACTTCGGGCCGCTCGGTCGTCCGCGGCTCGCCGACGAACACAATTTCGGCGCTCTGGTCGTGGAGCGGCTCGAGGCGCAGCGCGCCGAGGACGAGACCGCGGCGGCTTACGAAGTCATCGGCTGGTACGGACGCGACTACGATCGCGCGGTGTTGAAGGCCGAGGGACATCGCGAGCAGGGCAGGCTCCAGGAGGCGCGTACCGAATTGCTGTGGTCGCACGCCGTCGCCGCCTATTGGGATGCGCAGCTGGGGGCGCGCTACGACAGCGGCGCCGAGCCGGGCCGCGGCTGGCTCGCCGTCGGCGTGCAAGGGCTCGCGCCGTACTGGTTCCATGTCGACGCGACCGCCTATGCGGGTGCGAACGGTCGCACGGCGCTGCGCGTCGCCGCCGAATACGAGTCGCTGCTCACGCAGCGCTGGGTGCTCGCGCCGCGCCTCGAGGCGAACGCGTACGGCAAGGAGGACGCCGAGCGCGGCGAGGGCCGTGGCTTGAGCGATATGACGGCCGGCTTGCGGCTCCGCTACGAGATCCGGCGCGAGTTCGCGCCCTACCTCGGCATCGAGCGGACACTGATGGTCGGCGCGACCGCCGAACTGGCGCGCGCGGCCGGCCAGCCTCCCGGCGTGACCCGCGCTGTCGCGGGAATCCGTTTCTGGTTTTGACCGAGCATCATCTGACACCGAAAGGAACGACCCCATGAAAAAATCGATTTGCATCCTCGCGCTCGTCGTCGCGCCGGCGGGCGCGCTGGCCGCCGAGGAGAAACACAGTGCTTCGCACGGCGCCGCGCACGATATGCCGGGCATGCGGCACGACATGCCCGGCATGCAGCACGACATGCCCGGCATGCGTCACGACATGGGCACCGCCGGCCGGCCCGGCGATCCGGCGAAAGTGTCGCGCACGGTCGAGATCGTGATGAGCGACGACCTGCGCTTCACGCCCGCTCGCGTGCAGGTCAAGGCCGGCGAGACCCTGCGCTTCTTCCTGCGCAATGCGGGCGGCAGCGAGCACGACATGGCGATCGGTTCGAGCGCGGACCTGAAGGCGCACGCCGAGATGATGCGTGCGCAGCCCCACATGAAACACGCCGCGCCGAACATGGCGCGCGTCGCGCCCGGCCGGCGCGGCGGGATCGTCTGGCAGTTCACCCAGGCGGGCACGGTCGATTTTGCCTGCCTGGTCCCCGGGCACTACGAAGGCGGGATGCGCGGCGTGATCGAGGTGCGATAAAGCGATAGGCCAATCATTCCAGCACCGAAGCATGAACAGCTTGCCTGCGCCCTTCAGACTTCACGCCCGGAAGGATTTGCCGATCTCCTGTTTGTGCCGACTAGGGCCGGGGGGATGAAGGATTCCCCTCGCGCACCTGAGGGTGGAATCAGTCTTCACCCGGCTGGGGTCAGTAGATTCCATCCTGCCGGGGCGCAGCAAGAACCGGGTCAATTGGCGTGTTTTGCGAGTTTCTTGAGAATGTGGGACGAGATTGCGCAGCCCTGGGCCGCAGCCGCCCGCAGCCAACGCTTCGCCTGTTCTTCGTCACGGCGCACCTCGCGCCCATAGAGCCGTTCCCCATGCAGGAGCATCAATCCCAGGCTGCGTTGCGCATCCTGATCCCCGTGCTCCGCCGCGACGGTGAAATGCGTGAGTGCCAGCGAATAGCGGTATTCGCGGGCCGCTTCCAGGCCTTGTTCATACGATGGGCTAGACGCGGTGGCGGTGGCGGTGGCGGTGCAAAACAACAGCGCGGCGGTGGCGCCGAGCGTGAATACAAAACGGTTGTAATGTCTCATGGGGGCTCGTCCTGTTAGTCATTCTTCGATACAGGAAATCCTAACGAGCGGCCCGCAGCGGGTCTGTCCCACGAACGGGGGACAAGGGCTGCGGTCCAGATCGGCCTTTTTGTGTCACGATGACGGGCCGGGAGACTCAAACTTGCGGTCAAACACATCATTGGAGCAATCGCTGATCCACGTCGTCCTGGTCGAGGACGATGTCAATTTCCAGGATGCGTTGATAGCGGCCATCGAGACTGCGCCCGATATCGCCTTGCGCGCCATGGCAAGTTCGCGCGCGCAGGGCCTGCGGTTGCTCGAGCAGACGCCGGCCGACGTGCTGCTGGTGGACCTGGGGCTACCCGACGGGTCGGGCATCGACGTGATTCGCGCCGCGCATGAAAGGTGGCCGACCTGCAACATCATGGTCTGCACCACGTTTGGCGACGAAATGCATGTCCTGCAATCGATCGAGGCCGGCGCCGCCGGCTATCTGCTGAAGGACAGCGCGCCCCAGAACATGGTGAACGAAATTCGCAGCCTGCATGGCGGGGGGAGCCCGATCAGCCCGCAGATCGCGCGCAAGATCCTGACGCGGTTTCGGCAACCCGTGCCGTCTGGCGCGATCCTTGGCGAGCCCCGGGAGCCCGCCAAACCACGCGTCGCCCTGTCGGACAAGGAGCAGGAGGTGCTGGAATGCATTACCAAGGGATTTACTTCGCGCGAGATCGCCGCGCTGATGTCCGTTTCCAACCATACGGTCATCACCTTCGTGCGGCGTATCTACGCCAAGCTTGAAGTCCACTCCAAGACAGAAGCCGTGTATGAAGCGCGCAATCAGGGTCTTCTGCCTTAGCCTCGGCGCGCTGATCCTGCTCCCGTGGTCCGTTCAGGCCATGGCGACGGACAGGGTGCTCGATGCCCGCCAGCCGGGTCAGGGCGCAGCGTCGTTGACCGAGTACTTCGCCATCCTCGAAGATCCCGGTCAGGCATTGACCTTGGCCGACGTACAAAAGCCAGACGTGGCTGCCCGCTTTGCCACGGTGCGACCACCGGCCGAGGTTCTGAACTATCGCAGTACCCGTTCGGCTTATTGGTTGCGCCTGACTTTGCGCAATGCATCCGGGCAGCCGGTCAAGCAGATGCTGGAAATCGGCTATCCCCTGCTTTCATACATTGAGTTGCATCAGCCCGCCGCGGACGGGCGCTATCAATCCGTTGCCACCGGCGCCGCGAAGCCGTTCTTCACCCGCCCCTATCCGAACCGTTTTTTTGTCTTCCCCTTGGTCCTGCCGGCTCGTTCCGATCAGGTGGTCTACCTGCGCATCCGGTCGACGATCGTGATGCAGATTCCAGCCAGGCTGTGGGAGCCGGAGGCCTATGCTGCCATGGCGCGAGACGACTATGTCACCCAGGCATGGTACTTCGGCATGGTCACGGCTTTGCTCCTGTTCAATCTCCTGCTCTTCATCGCGCTGCGCGATGGGGTCTATCTGTCGTATGTCGTCTTTGGCATCTGCATGGCGCTCACCACTTCGGCAGGAAACGGCTGGGGCAAGGAATTCATCTGGCCAGATACCACGTGGTGGTCGGACATCGCCGTCAGTGTCCTGGGCGCATACACGTACGCGGCCTTGCTGGCGTTCATGCGCCGGCTCTTGGGCACGCGGGAACTGGTCCCGCGACTGGACCGGTTGATCCAGGCTTTCATAGGCATTCATTTGCTGCTCTCGGTGGGATTTGCCGTTTCGATTGAGACCTTCACGGCGCCATCCTCCCAAATTGGGCTTGCGACCCTGCTGCTGATCCTGTTTGTGGGCATCTACTGTGCTTTCGTCAAGAAGCAGCGGATGGCCACCTTCTTTGTGATCGCTTACTCCCTGTGGGTATCCGGTGTCCTGGTGGTTGGATTGAGAGGCTACGGAGTGCTGCCCCCCAACGCTTTCACGATGAACGGATGGCAGCTGGGTTCAGTTTTCGAAATGCTGCTGCTGGCCTTTGCGCTGGCCTATCGCTTCAACATGATCCGACGCAAAGCGGCCGACGACGTGCAACAGGCCAATGCCGGTCTCGAGGCGCGTTTGCAGGCGCGGGAGGCCGAGTTGACCCGCAGCTACAAGCTGCTGCGGGAAATCGAGCTGCGGCAGAGCTTGTATCAAGAGCGCCAGCGCCTGATGCAGGACATGCATGACGGCTTGGGCTCGTCGCTGACCAGCGCTTTGCGCATGGCGGAGCACGGGCGTATGGACAAGGACAAGATCGCTCTTGTGATCAGGGGGTGCATCGACGATCTCAAGCTGGCCATCGATTCTTACGAGGTGGTGGATGCCGACCTGCTGCTCTTGCTCGCCACGCTCCGGTTCCGGCTGGAGCCGCGTCTCGAGGGCACCGGCATCGCCATGCGCTGGGAGGTTCAGGCGGTCCCGCCGATGGACTGGCTGAATCCGCGGAACGCCCTGCACATCCTGCGCATCCTGCAGGAAGCCATCACGAACATCATGCGGCACGCCGAGGCTACCGAAATACGCGTTGCCACCGGCGTACGCGATGGCCGGGTGCTGGTGACGATCACCGACAACGGCAAAGGATTCCAGGTGAAGCAGGCGCAGAACGGCAATGGCAAGGGCCTGGCCAACCAGATGCGTCGCGCCCAGGCGATTGGGGCCGAGATCGCCTGGGAGTCCGGTGAGGCGGGAACCACGCTGACCCTGAGCCTGCCTGTCGTCTTTCAGGCAGACAAGGCGGGGGCGGCGCTCGCTAGCGTGCCGCTCGGGTCGCTGTCGCCCGCCAGCCCTACGCCGTGGTTGGGGGTCAGGCCGATAGTGGGTTGACCCGTTTCACCTATGCCGCCGGATCCGCCGGCAGGCCGCCCTCGGCCAGCGGATCGCCCGCTAGGCCGTCGGCGCCGCATTACAGGATGAAGAATTCGGGCGCGCGGGCCGTCAAGGAAACGCTCGGCTTCGTCCCAGGCACGATGGCACGCCTTCCTCGGCAGAAGTGTTGATGGGGGCGCCAAGTATTAATGGGTATCGCTACGTTTTGCATCGGGCCGCCGAAAGCTCACCCGTGAGTCGACCGGGGCGGCGGCCGGACCCGATCGCGCGGACAGTCTGCGCGCCGCACCCGATCCGCGCCATAATGCCGCCCCCTGCGTATTCCGGTATACGCCTTCCCCCGCGAAAGGAAGCACGATGCGTCAGATCTCCGCAGCCGGTCTTGCGATCCCGCTCCCGGCCATACTTGCCTGGCCTGCGTGCGCCGATGAGCTCGCGGGCGCATTGTGCGGCGCGGTGGCGCGACGCGATCTGCTCGGCGCCCTGGTCGCGCACGAATCGGCCGCGACGGTGGCGGTCCGGCGATGAGCGGAACACGATTCGCGATCCCCGCCGCGGCGATCTGGCTGCTGGTCGGGTTGGTGCTCGGTTGGGGCATGAGCTGGCCGCTCATGAAGCTCGCTTTGAGCGAGATGCCGCCGTTGCGCTTTCGCGCCTTCGCGGTGGGCGTCGGCACGATCGGGTTGTTTGCGGCGGCCTGGATCAGCGGGGCGCGGCTCGCGTTGCCGCGCGGTGCGCTGTCGCGCATCGCGGGCGTTGCGTTCTTCAACTCGATTGCCTGGAGCGTGAGCATGGCGTACGGCCTGCGACTCGTCGATTCGGGGCGCGCCGCGATTGTCGTTTACACCTTTCCGGTGTGGAGCATTCCGCTCGGCGCTTGGTTGCTCGGCGAACCGATCACGCGTCGGCGCCTCGCGGGACTGGTCCTCGGCATGTCCGGCATGGCGCTCCTGCTCGGTGGCGAGCTGCACGCGGTCGGTCGAGCCCCGCTCGGCGCGCTCCTCCTGCTCGGTACCGCGGCGTCGTGGGCGGTCGGTACGGTGCTGATGAAGCGATGGGCGGTGGACGTGCCGGCGAGCGCGTACACGGCCTGGATGAGCCTGATCGCTTTCGTACCCCTGCTAGCCGCGACGCTGCTCCTCGAGCGCGGGCCGCTGCATCCGTTCGGCCTGTCGGCCGGGCCGATGTTCGGCGCCTTCTACAGCGCGCTCATCGCCGCGCTGTTCTGCCAGTGGGCGTGGCTGAGGCTCGTGCGGCTGACCTCGGCGGGTGTCGCTTCGCTTTCGATACTTGCCGTGCCGGTGGTCGGCGTGGCATCCGGCATGGTCCTGCTCGGCGAGCGTCCGGGCGCGAGCGACATCGGCGCGCTGGCGCTCGTGCTCGCCTCGCTGGGCACGGTGGTTCTGCCCAGCCGTACAAGGCGCGCGCCGGGCTGACGCCCGCGCGGCCGGGGAATTCCGCGGTCCGCTCCGTCGCGGCCGCGCGCCTCGTCCGGTTCTACACGCAGGATGCCGCCCGCGCTCACGCTGCGATAGAACTCCTGATCCTCTAGAGCGCGCGCGATGCGGTCTTACCTCGCGCCGCACGCAGCGGCACCGATGCTCGAGAATCCGGCGAATATGGCCGCGGCGTCATCGATCAACGCGCTGCCATGCCTCAACGCGCCGCAATCAATCCGCCTGAATCAGCGCCCCGAATCAGGCCTCCAGCAGCGCTTCGAGCACCGCGCCACCGAAAGCGTCTCCGGGCTGTAGCCTCCGCCGCCGAAAGCCATCAAGCTCCCACGCGCATGGCGCTCAGGCGCAGGACGGCGGGCGCCTGCGAGCCCGTCGGCGCCGGCTGCGGAGAGCTCATCTTCTACCGGCGTCGAGCATGGCTGGCCTGCGCGCGGGCGGCACCATAGCGGCGGCGACGCCCCGCTGGAAGGGGCCGCGCCGCGGCACGGGCGAGCCGGCGGTCAAGGTCCACCAATCGGGACCTCGTAGCTCGCCAGCTGCGAGCAGTCGGCGCCGAACACCCGACTTGCTGCGAAGACTATAGGCAAATCAATCCGACCCCGAAGTTTGAACAGCTTGCCTGCGCGCGACTATCCCGTGCTGGAACGCGCCCTGAACGGTCTACATTGCGCGAAACAGCCAGCTCGACAAAGCGCATGTGACGCGAGCGCTCGCAGGCCTGATTCAGCTTTCGCCGTCTCAATACGATCGGGCTGATCGACAAGAGCACCCGGAAACTAGAGTGGGCGCACCGCGACGACAGCTTCGGAATGCAGCACGACTGCGCACCCCTCCCGAACGGGAACATCACGCTGTTCGCCAATGGCATCAACACGCCGAATAATCCATTCTCCCGTGTTGTCGAACTCGATCCGCGCACGCACAAGATCGTATGGGAGAATCGTGCCAGGCTCGCCCATACATTTTTCAGCCCGCACATCAGCGGCGCGCAGCGCCTGCCCGGCGGCAATACACTCATCTGCGAAGGGCAATGGGGGCGGCTTTTTGAAATCACGCCTGCCGGCGAGATCGTGTGGGAATATGTCGATCCGTTTATGGCTCCCGTTCGCGCCGGCGATTCCTCGAATGAAGTGTTTCGGGCCTATCGCCATCCGGCCGACTCGCCGCAGATGCGGGACCGGGTGAAATCTGTCTGCCTCGGAATGCCGATGGCACTCGACACTTCTCCAGCGTGACTCCGACCCCCGCAGGTCAGGGCCCGGAGTCAGGGCCCGGATCGAGGCCGGGCTAGAAGAGCCAGCCCTGCGGTGCGGAGACGCTGTGGTACTCCTGGAATTCCAGGACGCCCTCGTAGCCGAGGTTGCGGCCGATCCCGCTCTGCTTGAAGCCGCCGAAGGGTGCGCGGAAATCCTGCGCGAGCGCGCCGTGGCCGTTGAGGTAGGTGTACCCGGCCTCGAGTTGGCGGGCGATCCGCAGCGCGCGTTCGCGGTCGCGCGTCCAGACCGACGAACACAGCCCAAGCTCCGAATCGTTCGCGAGGCGGATCGCCTCCGCTTCGTCGCGGAAGGGGAGAATCGGCAGCACCGGCGCGAACTGCTCCTCGCGCACCACGCGCAGGCTGTGGTCGGAGGTCAGTACGACCGTCGGCAGGTGGAAGTAGCCGCGCGCGAACACGCCCTCGTCGGCGATCGTTCCGACCTCGCGCACTTCGGCCCCCCGCGCGCGCGCTTCGGCGACCATGTCGCGCATGGCCTCGTGACGACGCGGGTTGTTCACCGGCCCCATGGTGACGCGGGGATCGAGACCGTCCCCGACCACGTAGCGCGCCGTTGCGGCGGTGAAGGCGCTCACCAGCTCCTCGTAGCGCGATTCGTGCACGTACAGGCGTTTCAGCGCCATGCAGATCTGGCCGGCGGACATGTAGGTCGCGGTGACCATGCGCTGGATCGTCGCCGCATCGAGTTCGGCGTCCTCCAGCACGATGGCGGGATCGTTTCCGCCCAGCTCGAGGGTGACGTGCGCGAGATTGCGCGCCGCCATGGCCATGACGTGCTTGCCGACTTCGACGCTGCCGGTGAAATTGATCTTGCGCACCAGCGGGTGCGACACCAGCGCGTCGCCCGACTCGATCGTGGTGCCGGTGAGCAGGTTGATCACGCCGGGCGGCACGATTTGCGCCATGCGCCGGATCGTCTGGGCCGACGCGAGCGGAGAGTAGGGCGAGAGCTTGACCACCGCCGTATTCCCCGCCAGCAGCGCCTGCGGCAGCTTCGCGCCGAGGATCGAAAGCGGCCAGTTCCACGGCACGATGAGGGCCGCCACGCCGCGCGCCTGGCGCCCGATCAGGGTGTCGAACGGCGGTCCGGGCAGTTGTTCTTCGCGGCCCAGGCGATCGGCGTAGGTGGCGGCAAGGCGAAACCGGTCGCCCAGCCGCGACATCTCGATTTCGCATTCCTTGAGGATCTTCCCGTGCTCGCGCGTGAACAGCCGGATGCGCGCCGCGAGCTCATCCTGGTCGGCCACCAGCGCGTCGGCGATCTGCTTCAGATATGCGGCGCGCTGCGCATACGAGAGCTTCGACCACGCCGGCCAGGCCGCGTGCGCCGCGCGCACGGCGCGATCGACATCCTCGCGCGAGGCCATGGCCGCGCAGCCGACCAGCTCGTCGGGCCGCGCCGGATTGCAGATGTCGTAGCGGCTCTCGCCCTGCGCCGCGGTCCACTTCCCGTCGATGATCAGATTGGTGATGGCAATATCGGGCTGTCCGTGGTGCATGGCGTTCTCCCGGCTCAACTCTTCTTCGGCTCCGGCGCGGGCTCCGCCGCATCCTTGCGCCCGTCCAACGCGCGCGCCGCGAATTTCGCCACGCCGCCTTCCAGGTCCATGGCCAGTTCGTCGCCGATCATGCGCAGCGCCGGCAGCTGCACCGCCATCTCGAGGATCGAATCGATCGCCTGATTGAGCGGCGGCTTGGCACCCGCCGCACCCTGCGTGCCGCCGAACCCGGACATGTGGTTGATGCGGATGGATTCGATCTTCTCCGCCGGCTTCACCATCTCGGCCACGATCCTGGGCAGGGCCTCGAGCCGCGCCAGATCCACCTTCATCGCCACGATATGGCGGTCGATCTTGTTTTCCGCGTCGATGATGGCGCGCTGGCCCTCCGCCTGCGCGAGCTGCTCCTTGCGCCGGGCGGCGGCGCGGATTTCCGTCGCGTCGGCGTCCGCACGCGCATCCTCCAGCCGTGCCCTGGCGCGGTCGAGCGCGGCGTCCTTCTCCGCCGCCGCCTGCATGCGCAGGCGCATCGCCACGATCTCGCTGTCCTGGCGTGCGGCGAGCAGCGCGATCTCCTTGCGGCGCTCGGCCTCCGCCACCTGTTTGGCCGTGGCAATGGCCTCGGTCGCACGCACCGACTCCGCGCGCACGAGATCCGCCGCCGCACGGTCGCGCTCGCGCGCGATATCGGCTTCGAGCAGGCCCTTTTCCCTGGCGAATTCCGCCGCGCGGATGGACTGCTCCATCTGGATGCGGGCACGCGCCCCCTCGAGTTCGCCTTCGGCCTTGCGCTTGATGACCTCGGCGATCTGCGCCGCCTTCAGGGCCTCGATCTTCTGCACCTGGGAAAGTTCCGCTTCCTGCTCCTCCAGCTCGATCTGCAGCGTCTGCTTGGCGGCGAGCATCGCCGCCTTGCGCACCGACACTTCGGACTCGGCATCGATCTGCGCGCGCTCCTTCTTCGAGTTGGCAATGACTTCCGCGAGGCGACGCATACCGACGGCGTTGAAAGCGTTGTTCTCGTCGAGGGCGCTGAACGGGGTCTGGTCGAGGGCGGTGAGAGACACCGAGTCGAGCTCGAGACCGTTGCGCGCCAGCGACGCGGCAAGGCCCTGCGCGACTTCGCTCACGAACGTGCCGCGGTTTTCGTGCAACTCGTCCATCGTCATGCGCGCCGCGACCGATCGTAGCGCGTCGATCAGCTTGCCGTCGATCAGCTCGCGCAGCTTGTCGGGGCTGAAGGTCCGGTTGCCCAGGGTCTGCGCCGCCTTCGCCACACCTTCCGGCGTCGCCGCGACGGAGACATAGAACTCCGCCCCCACATCCACGCGCATGCGGTCGTTCGTGATCAGCGCGCTCTCCGCGCTGCGGCGCACCTCCAGGCGCAGCGTCTGCATGTTCACGCGCTGCACTTCGTGGAAATACGGCAGCGCGATGGTGCCGCCGTCCATCACGATCTTGCGCCCGCCGACCCCGGTGCGCACGAGACTCGTCTCGCGCGAGGCGCGCTGATAGAAGGCCCCCCAGATCACCACGGCAATCGCCGCAACGACCAGTGCCGTCAGCAGCATAGTGAGTTCGCTTGTCATGTCGTTCTCCTCTCGATGGCGTCTTGGTCGCGCGCGTTAGAACATGGGTGGATAGGGCCGTCCGCCGCGATCGAGCGTGATCCAGCGGGTCTCGGTAAACGTCTCGGTCGCCCAGCGCCCGCCGTGGCGCCCCATGCCGGAGGCCTTGGCGCCGCCGAACGGGGCGTGCGGCTCGTCGTTCACCGACGAGCAGTTGATGTGGCACATGCCGGTCTCGAGGCGTCGCGCGATGGACAGGCCGCGCTGCTCGTCGCGCGTGATCACCCCCGAGGACAGGCCGTACTCGGTGTCGTTGGCGATCGCGATGGCCTCGGCGTCGTTGCGGAAGGGAATCACCGGCACGACCGGCCCGAAGGTCTCGTCCTGGTAGACCTTCATGTCCGGCGTGACACCGGTGAGGATGGTCGGCTCGACGAAGCGGCCGGTGACCTTGCCGCCGAGCACGACCTTCGCGCCGCGCGCCACCGCGTCGTCGATCTGCTCCTTCACCTTGGCGGCCTGCTTGTCGTTGATCAGCGGACCGATGATGTTCGACTTGTCCCGCGGATCGCCGACCTTCAGCCGCGCGGCGCGCTCGATGAAGCGCCGCAGGAATTCGTCGTACACGCTCTCGTGCACCAGCACCTTTTCGACCGACATGCAGATCTGGCCCTGGTGCATGAAGCTGCCGAAATTCGCCGCCGCGCTCGCACGCTCGAGATCGGCGTCCTCGCAGACGATGAGCGAATCCTTGCCGCCGAGCTCGACGCAGCATTTCTTCAGATGGGCACCGGCGCGCGCCGCGATCTGGCGGCCGACCGCCGTCGAGCCGGTGAAGGAGACCCCTTTCACCCGCGGATTGTCGATCAGCTCCTGACCGACCGGAAGCACGTTGGTGCGCGAGCAGGTGACGACGTTCAGCACGCCGTCGGGCACCCCCGCCTCGGCGAACACCTCGGCGAACAGCAGCCCGCCGCAGTAGGGTGTTTCCTCGGAAGGTTTCAGGACGACGGTGTTGCCGGCCGCCAGTGCGAAGGCGATGCCGCGGCCGGTGAGCAACACCGGGAAGTTCCAGGGGCTGATGACCGAGACCACGCCGAGCGGCTGGCGCATGGCGAGCGAGACCTTGCCGTGCTCGGAAGGAATGATCTCGCCGATCGGCGTATAGGTCGAGGCGGCCGCGGCATGGAAGATCTCCGGCACGTAGCCGGTTTCGAACATGCCCTTTCCGAACCAGCCGCCGCCCTCGGCCTGCAGCGCCTCCACGATCTGCGCGCGGCGCTTCTCGAACACCTCGGCGATCTTCATCATGTAGTGCGCGCGCCGGGTGAACGGCAGCGCCGACCAGGCTGGAAAGGCCGCCTCTGCGGATTCGATCGCCGCACGCGCTTCATGCCGTCCGCCGTCCGGGACCTGCGCCCACACCGAACCGTCCGCCGGATTGAGGTCGGCGAACGTCTGACCGGTGGACAGCGACCGGCCGCCTATGAACATCCCCTCGAAAACTCGTGCCATACCGGCCTCCTCCGTCCTTGTGACAACCTACCGTTTCCCGTGTCTGGCCGCAGCCTGCGCCGCCGCCTCGATCTTCGCGATCGCCTCCAGCAACGACGCATCCGCCGCGCGCGCCGCGGCGCGCACCCTGGGAGCCGGGCGGGATCCCGCCCCGGCCGCCGCCCCGCCCGGTGATTTGCGCACCAGGCGCGCGTCGCGCACCGTGCGCACATGCTCGGTCTGGATGTCCGCCGCGTTGCGCACCAGCGCATCGAGCGAGCCGTCGATGAGCAGGTCGATCTCCGGCGCGGGCCGCGGCGCAAACGCCTGCGGCGGCGCGCTGCGCACCGATGATGCGGCAGCCGGCAGCTGCTCCGGCTGCTGCGGCAGCCCCGCGCCCGGCACGGGCGCCGCCGCGGAGACTGCGGCAGCACCGCCCAGATAGGCCCTCTGCACGGCGGCATCCTGCATCAGGTTCGCGGCCAGGTCCGCGCCCACGATGCGGCCGTTCTCGAGCAGGTAGCCGCGGTCGGCGATCGCCAGCGCCTGCCGCGCGTTCTGCTCGACGAGCAGGATGCCCACGCCGGTCTTGCGCACCTGCACCAGCGCCCGGAAGAGCTCTGCGCACAGCAACGGCGAGAGCCCGAGCGAGGGCTCATCCAGCATCAGGATCCTGGGCGAGGACATCATCGCCCGCGCGATCGCGACCATCTGCTGCTCGCCGCCGCTCATGGTCCGTGCGAGCTGCCGCCTGCGCTCGTCGAGTTTGGGAAAGAGCGCGAATATCCGATCGAGGCCCTCGCGCTCGAAGGCCCGCGCGCGCTTTGCGTAGGCGCCCAGCAGCAGGTTTTCCATCACGGACAGGTCGCCGAAAATGCGCCGACCCTCCGGAACCAGCGCCACTCCGGCTTCGACGATCAGGTGCGGGGGCAGGCCGCGCAGCGAGCGCCCGTCGAGTGCGACGTCGCCCGCGCCCGGCACCAGGCCCGCGATCGTGTTCAGCAGGGTGGTCTTGCCCGCCCCGTTGGCGCCGAGAATGGCGGTGATCTCGCCGGGCGCGACCTGCAGCGCCACATCGGCGAGCGCCTGATGGCGGCCGTAGCTGACCGATATCCCCCGGCACTCAAGCATGGTCTTCCCCGAGGTAGGCGCGAATCACTTCCTTGTCGGCGAGGACCGTCGAGGGGGTGCCCTCGGCGATCTTCTCGCCGCTGTTCATCACCACGCAGCGGTCGCACAGGCTGCGGATCGCGTCCATGACGTGCTCGACCAGCACGATGGTGCGGCCTTCCACGCGCAGGCTGCGGATCAGCTCGATACCGACCTGCAGTTCGGTGGGGTTCAGTCCGGCGAGCCACTCGTCCAGCAGCAGCAACACCGGATCGGACGCGAGCGCCCGCGCGAGCTCGATGCGCTTCTCGTCGATGTAAGTGAGGGACGCCACGGGCGCGTCGACCGCGTGCCGCATCCCCACCCTCTCCAGCTGGCGCAGCGCATGCTTGCGCGCCGATCCTCCCCAGAGGCGCTTGTGGCCGAACACGGCGCCGGCAACGACGTTCTCGAGCACGGTCAGCGAAGGCAGCAGGCGCACGAGCTGGAAGGTACGCGCCACGCCCGAGCGCGCGATCGCGCGCGGCGGCTGATCCGAGATCATATGCTCGCGCAGATAGATCTCGCCGTCCGTCGGTTGCAGGGCGCCCGAGATCAGATTGATGACCGTCGTCTTGCCCGACCCGTTGGGACCGATCAGGCCGAGCACCTCGTTCTCGCGCACGTCGAAGCTGAGCGCATTGACCGCGAGCAGTCCGCCGAAGCGCTTGCTCACCCCGTGCAATTCGAGGACGCGAGGCTCAGACACGGGTGGCGCGGCGCCTGGCCGCCTGGACTATCTGTTCCAGCCGGCCGACGACGCCGTTCGGAATCAGGTACACGATGAGCAGAAAAGCGATGCCGAGCAGCAGCACCGTCTGTGTCGGAAAGCGCGCGGCAATCAGCTCCCACAGGATGGCGAAGGGGATCACGCCGACCAGCGGACCCCACAGGCGATGCACGCCGCCGAGCAGCGCCATGATCACCACCTGGAAGGAGAGCTCCGCCGCGAACGCGGTGGAGGGCTCGATATAGGTGTAGCGCGGCGCCATCACCGCACCGACCATCGCCGCGAAAATGCCGGAGATGACGAACAGGATGAGCTTGCACGATGCCGCGTGGATGCCGACATGCGCCGCGACCGTCTCGTCATTGCCGATGATGCGCAGCGCAAACCCCAGCCGCGAGCGCACCACGCGCCAGCCGATCAGGTAGGCCGCCGCGGCGAGCGCGAGCAGCTCCCAGTAGATGATCGGCTCGGTGATCTCGGTCAGCACGTACATGCCGCGGCTGCCGGTGAAATTGTTCTGCACCCAGGTCACGATCTGGCGCACGAGCTCCGCGAGGCCGAGCGTAAAGATGACGAAGTACACCCCCGAGAGCCGCAGCGTAGCCACGCCCACCAACAGGGCCGCGACGGCGCCCGCGGCGCCGGCGAGCGCAACCAGCACGGGGTACGGCAGGCTGCCCAGCCCGCCCGCCACCACATAGGTGCCGATGCCGTAGAAGGCGGCGGTGGCGAGCGAAATATAGTGGGTCGGGCCGGAGAACATCGCCCACGAGGTCGCGAGCACCGTATACATGGCGATGCTGACGCCCATCGACAGCAGATAGCCGTGACGCAGCAGCGGCAGACAGGCCAGCAGCACGAACGCCGCTGCCGCAGCGACCAGCCACGCGCTCTCGCGACGGCTCACGAGGACCGCCTCCCGAACAGCCCCTCCGGCCGCAACAGCAGCACCAGCACAAAGAGCAGATAGGCCGCGGCCAGCGTCAGGCCGGGATCGATCAGGCTGGCGACCGCGGTTTCCGCCAGGCCCAGGATCAGCGAGGCGATCATCGCGCCGCGCACATCGCCCACGCCGCCCATGATCACGATGATCAGCGCCTTCATGGTGAACACCACGCCGATCGATGCATCCATGGTGAGGAAGCTGCTCAGCGCAATGCCGCCCGCGGCGGTCACGGCGCCGCCCAGGGCGAATGCGAAGGCCGACACCTGCGGCACATTGATCGCCACGAGGCCCGCCGCGGTCGGATCCACGGCGACCGCGCGGATGGCCATGCCGGGACGCGTCCGGTGGATGCCCCAGTAGAGCAGGCCGCACAGCAGCGCGGCGGCGGCGCTCGCCACCAGCCGATTCTGGCCGAACGGACTGCCGAACACGACATAGGGTTCAGCCAGGTAGGAATAGGTGAAGAAATTGCCGCCGAAGGCGAGCAGCATCACGCCGACAAAGACAAAGCTCAGCCCGAAGGTCGCCAGGATGGTGTCCACTTCGAGCATGCCGCGGTTCTTCGCGCGACGCACGAGAGGGCGCATCAGGACACGGTAGATCACCCAGTTGAGCAGGAACGCCGCCGGGACGACGAACACCGCCGCCGCGTACGGGCTGAGGTGCTGCGAGGTGAACACCCAGAACGCACCGAACGCGCCGGCCACCAGCATCTCGCCGTTGGCGAGGTTCATGATGCGTGCGACGCCGTACTGGAGTGTGAGACCCATCGCGATCAGCGAGTAGGTCGCACCAAGAAGAATGCCGGTGATCAGGATGTCCATGGCATGAAAAAAAACATACCCCGGTGCCTGACCCAGGCACCGGGGTGGTTGACGCGCAAACCGGATTGAGGCCTGACTACCAGCCGGCTTTGACGATCGCGGGCTTTGCGCCCGGCAGCCCCGTCGAGGCCACGCCGTGGAACGCGCCGCCCTGCCACTGCCCCACTGTCCAGTATTTCTCGATCGACTGGTTGACGAACTTCCACGGCCCCATCACGGTGTTGAAAGTGCTCTTGTTGATGTGGTCGATCACCGCCTTGCGATCCAGGCCCACGGCCTCGATCGACTGCTCGAGCACCTGCAGGGACGCATAGGTCACCGCGCTCGCCCAGAAATCGGGCGCCTTGCCGGTGATCTTCTTGTGGGCGTCGAAATAGGCCTTGATGTCCGGGCTCTCGAGGTTCACGCCGCCTGCGCCGAGGTGACCCTCGACCGACTTGCCGAACTTGCCGCCGTAGGCCGGAAACGCGGTGGCCACCGCGGTGTAGAAGGCCTTGACGTTGAGACCCTCGATCTTGGCCTGTTCCGTCAGTGCGAAGGTGTCGGGCGGATACGACCAGGCGATGAACGCATCCGGATTCGCCGCCTTCGCCGCCTTCACGATCGGCGATACGTCCTGCGTGCCGAGCGGGTAGGAGCGGTCGAAGACGAGTTCCATGCCCGCCTTCTTGAACGCCGCGCGCGCCGATTCCGCAATCTCGATGCCGAAGGCATCCGCGACGTTCACCATCGCGATGCGCTTGCCGATCTTGCCTTCGCGATGCATCTTGCCGAGAACGTCGGCGACCGATCCCGCCAGCCCGGTGGTCGATCCGAGCGCGAAGAAGATGCTGTGGTAGCGCTTGGTCAGCTCGGGAATCTTGTCGGTGATCGACGTAGCGGTGATTTGCGGATAGCCGTGCTTGGCATAGACCGGCGCCGCCGCGACGTTGAGTCCCGTGCTGTAGGGGGCGATGATGAAATCGGCATTGTCCTGCGTGGCCAGCCGTTCCACCGCCTTGATGGTCTCGCCCGGATTGGTGCGGTCGTCGTACTCGATGATCTCGACCTTGCGCCGGGAGCCGTCCTTCATCTTCAGCCCGCCGCGCTCGTTGACCTGGTGCGCCCAGAGCTGGATGTTCGGCCAGTGGGTGACCGCTGCGCCTGCAGCGAGCGGGCCCGTCTTGGGCGCGACCGCACCGATCTTGACCGTCTGCTGCGCCCATGCCGTGCCGGCCGACAAGGCAACAGCGAGTACCGTCGACGCGGCGCCTGCAAGAAGAATTCTGCGTTTCACTGTGGTTCCTCCTCTGTGGTGTGTGCAGCGCGAAGATTCGCGCATGTCACCGAAACCGGGAGCGAATCTACGGATCTTCGGCACCTTTTGTCAATGCCTAGGCTCCCGGGCCGGCGCTCGTTCCCGACACTCTACCAGATACGCGTTCGCCGGCGCCTTGCGCGACCACAGCGCGCGGCGCCAGCGCAGCCCGATCGCCCCGAACCCTTGTCGAGTACCAGCCAACGTAGCGCACCAGATCTTCGAACCGGTCCGGAATATGGCGGCAGAGCAGTTCGAGCCATTGCGCGCCGGACATCACTTGGAAATTGCGCTTTAGACTCTTGTGCATGTGCGAGCGGTAGATGACCATGCCTTTCCCTGCGTCATAGGTCATCTTCTCCAGGGAAAGCGGCGCGCGCAGCGTGTAGTGCGCGAGCTTCTTGCGGCCCTCCAGATCCCCTGCTCGAACGCGTACGGCGTTATGCACCGAGAAGCCGCTGTGGCGCCAGGCGAGCAGGCCTGCCGCGAGCCGCTCGCCGATGGCATGCTCGGCGACGAGGAGCTTGAGCACCTCGGATCGAATTGGAGGTGCTGGTGTCCACGCAGGAGGCGGTGCAAAAGCTCTGCTCTGCGCCGCGCGGCTCATTTCGCCGAGCGACTGATTTGTGGAGGGCGGTCGGCCGCAGAGGCTGGCCGTCGGCTCACAGGTCGAAATGCTTGCGCACCATCTGGTCAAGCAGTGCGCGTGCCTGTGTCTCGTCGGCCTTGATGATCGCCTGATGGAATCGTGGCGCCAGACCCACGAACGCCTTGAGCAGGTGCGGGTCGAAGTGCCGGCCGGCGCCTTCGGTCATCACTTCCAGCACGGCGGGCAGATCCCGCGACGGTTTGTACGGGCGGCGCGCGCACAGGGCGTCAAACACATCGACGATGGCAAAGATCCGCGCCACCAGCGGGATGTTTTCGCCAGCCAGGCCACGCGGGTAGCCGCTGCCATCCCACTTCTCATGATGGCCCGCCACCACCTCGCGTCCGCCTTCTAGCCAGCCCGCGCCGGTGACGATCTCTTCGCCCATGGTCACATGGGTGCGCATCACAGCTATCTCGTGTTCGGTCAGTTGGCCCGGCTTGAGCAGAATGTCGTCCGGGATGCCGATCTTGCCCACGTCGTGCAGAAAGCTGCCGGCGATCAGCGCCTTCATGCGCGAGCCGTGCAGGCCTACGGCTTCGCCCAGCGACGCGGCCATCCAAGCCACGCGGTAGTTGTGGGTACCCGTGTCGGAATCGCGCCGTGCAATGGCGCGCCCCATGGCCTCCATCATGGTGATGTGTGATTCCAGTAGCTCACGCGCCTGGCGCTGGTTCTCAGCGAAGAGGCGAATCACCACCGGATAGAGCACTGCGCCGCAGATCAGCGCGGCCAGCGATACCATCAGCGCCTCTTTGAGCGCATCGTTGCGAATCTGTTCGCGTTGCCAGCGCGGCATCAGGCGCACACCCTCGAAATATCCGTGGATGACTCCCTGTTCGCCCAGCTTCAACGGGACAAACACGCGCAGCGTCCAGCGATCGGGCGCGAGCCGCTGACTTTCGTAATAGGGCTTGCTGTAACTCGGGATACGGTGTTGGGGCCGATCGTGTTCCAGTGTGTCGCCGATCGGGGTGGCTGCTTCGGCCAGTTTCCGGCCGTCGGCGGCGTAGAGCTCGGCGATGTCGAACAAGCCACCCACCAGCGCCTGGACGGCTGCCTGGGCATGCTCCTGCGCTTGCGGGCCCTGTGGCCGGAAAGGTTCGTGCTGCAACAGGCGTTCCGATTCTTCCAACGCCATGGCCACGATGGCTTCTTCCGCGTTCCCGCGCGCCACCCACCAGGCCAGCGGGGCCGCCATTGCGGCCAGGAACAACGACACCGAGCCTATGCCCAGTGCCACCTTGCGGTTGAAAGAGATCATTCGGGTTGCGTTCGTGTGAAGCCTGCGCGGATTATCGTCCAGCGCGAGTCGCGGCAGCGGTCACGAGCATATGGGGCGCGCACTCTAGCACTTGAGGGCGATGTGCGGGGTGAAAAAAGCGGTCGCGACGCGCGCCAAGTCAAGCGTGGCACGCGCGAGCGCTCGGTTCTAGTAGCCCGCGCTCAAGTGGCATCTCATGCGCGAGGTACGCCAAATGCTCGACGCCGGCCGTACCTATGAATCCTTCAAAAGGGCGCGGAGACGCGCCTTGAGCTGATCGGGGGCTTTCTGTGCGTCCGACTCCTTGATCCGTTCGGACAGCAGGCGTTCCATTTCAGCGCGCGAAAAACAGCTCTGGCAGTGTCCGAGATGATGCTCGGCCAGAGCACGCTTGTCGGGTCTGTTAAGAGATAGGCCAATCAATCCGACCCCGAAGTTTGAACTGCTTGCCTGCGCACGACAATCCCGTGCTGGAGCGCGCCCTGAACGGTCTACATTGCACATTAAGTCAATCTCGCTCCGCGACACGCGTCCGAAGAGGGCGATTGGAGCAGAGTCTAGTGGTAAGTTATCGTCCGGAGGAGTTCCGACCCGGGCTCGTGGCTCAATCGAATGAACAGTTGTTGATTGCCGCAGGTGATCTCGGCGCTACGATTTTTCACCCGGTGGGCACCTGAAAAATGGGTGTTGATGCGCTGGCGGTGGTCGATGCGAAATTGCGCGTGCACGGTATCCAGGAATTGCGGGCGATCGATGCATCGGTGATGCCGACCATCATCTCTGGTAACACCAATGCGCCGACCACGATGATTGCGGAGAAGGGCGCTGAGATGATTTTTCAGGACAGAAATTGAATGTCAGTGCTGTAAAAAACTAGACCAGGCCGGCTTGCGAAAGGCTTGAGATTTCCTCCGGGCTGGCAAAACGTGCAATGTCATTCAACGACAGTTGCGGCCGGATGCGGCGTGCATCGTCGAGCGCGGCGCGGGCGGCCTGCAGGTTGCCCGCGGTGTTTTGTGCCACCGCCAGTACCACGCGTGGCAGGAAGATCTTGTCGTCACAGCGGCACGCGTGTTCCGCTGCCTCAATCGACTCGTCAACCTTGCCGAGACTTAATAGACCGCGTGCCAGCATGGCGCCCCAGGCAGCGAGACGGTTGTCACGGGGACTGATGCGAATGCCGTAGCGCATTTCTTCGATGCCCTCTAACTCGCCTATGTGCAGTAGCGCGGAACCAAGTGCCGCATGCGCCTGCGCATTGCTCGGGTCCAGTTCAACCGCGCGTCGCATCATACCGATGCCGCGCTGGAACTCGCCCATGTCGGCAAACGCACAGCCTACGTAGCCAAGAATATCCGGGTCCTGGCCATCGAGTGCCAAAGCGGTTTCCGCTGCGACGACCGCTTCCTCGCGACTGGCATCGTCCGTGACCAGGCCGATCAAATGCCCGATGGCTAGTAGCAGCGCCAGGTAAGCATGTGCAAACGCCAGTTCTGAATCGCGGGCAATTGCCTGGCGTAACAGGTCCGCTGCTTCGGCAAAGGTCTCTTCGCTCCAGCCTTTGATCCCGAGCAGCGCATGGCCCTGGCGATAGAGTGACCACGCGCCGAGATCAACCGGTCTGTGTTGACGCAAACTAAGCAGTTCGGCGCGGTTCAGTTCCGGCTCGATTTGACCAACGATTTCGCGCACCACGTCATCCTGGTAATCCCCGAGTTTGTTGGCCGGTAACTCCGTGCGGTTGGCCCACAGAAACCGGCCGCTGGAGGTTTCCAGCAACTGTACTGATACACGCAGCTTGTCGCCGGTATTCCAGACCGAACCCTCGATAACGTAATCGGTTTCCAGTTCGCGACCGATCTGGTCTATGGTGAATTCGCGGCCGCGATAGTACGCGGTGGAATTACGCGAAATCACCAGGAACCCCGGGATTCGGGCCAGCTGGATACTGATGTCTTCGCCCAGCATCTCGGCAATCCACGCTATCTTTTCGTCACCCGGGTTATGTGCAAAGGGCAGAACGGCCAGCGAGGGCTGATCCCGATGCGGAGCAGGCATCTTCGGAAAGACGTCAATTGACTCCTTACCTGTCTGCTCCCGTTCTTCGACGATTTCGGCTACAAAACGGTATCCACGGCGATTGAACGTGGCGATGCAGTTCTGGTTGTGCCCGCTGTCACCGACTGCCTGCCGCGCGGCCTTGATGCGGCTGCTCAAGGTCGATTCGGTAACTATCTTTCCAGCCCATAGTTTGTCGAGCAGCTCCTGGCGGCTGACGATACGATCCCTGTTGCGGGCCAGGTACAGCAGCAGGTTGAATACCTGCGGCTCAAGCGGGGACCGCTCACCGTTGTGACGCAGTTCGAATAGCTCTGTATCGAGCACGTATTCCCCGAAAATCAGCCGCACCGAAAGTCTCCCCCTGGAAATACCCCAGATATCAAATTAGCAAACTATCTCCACAAAATCTCCATAAAACCTCCTGGCCGACTTCAGGTATCCGGAGATTGATGGATTTAGGATGCATGAAATAACTGGAAAAGCCCGTAAATCGCAACAGGAGGGAGTGCATGCCACTGGTGACCATCAGCGTGATCAAAAATGTTTTCACCGATGAACAGAAGCGGGAAATGATCCAGAAGGTGACCGATGCCATGGTGTCCATTGAGGGCGAGGCCATGCGGGGCATCACCTGGGTGCTAATCGAGGAGGTAAGCGAGAACAACTGGGGCATTGGCGGCCAGAGCCTGATCAGTCCGGTCTGACGGATGCACTCGATGCATAGGGATTAATACGACTAGAGATGGCGAATCGCAGGGAAAGTTGATATGAAAATCGGTGACGAGGAATTCAATATACCGGCAGAGTCCAAGAGAGCTCTGGACGTAGAAGTGACCCTTATGACCGCGATGACGTACGTAGTCATATTTGCCTACGCGCTGGACTACCTGAGCTGGCCCGTTTTCTACCTGCTATTTCATCTCCTCTACATGCGGTTCTTTATGGGCGCCCACGATCGCATGCATACCGACCAGCTGCGACGGTGGCCGCGGGCGATTGAGCTCATGGCTGAGCATTTTGCAGTTGTTGCGGTTCCGTGGGCCGAGCCCATCGATTCCATCCGGAAGAAACACTTTACGCATCACCTGGAACACATGCCGGGCAAGGTACCGGGCGGAGATATGCTAAAGGATCCGCATTCCATCTACGAGTCCGGTGGATTCTGGCGTTCGCTGTTTTATTGCACGTTCTTCGAGGAAGCGCAGCTCGTGATCGATATCCGCAACAGGAATATCACGACCAGTCGCTGGATCCGCCTGGCCATCTACCTGCCGCTACTGGTCCTGTTCGTCCTGAGTTTCGGCTGGGAGAAGTACCTGGGGGTAGTGCTGGCCGTGCGATTAATGAGCGCGATTGCGTGGCTGAGTTTCTCCTGGTTTTCACACACGCAGACCTACCGCTTTGGGCTGGACAAAAAGATACCGGGGTTTGTAAAGATCTTGTTGAGGATGACAAATGGCAAGCGGGTCAGCGACGGATTCTTCCGACACACCTCCCATCATGCCTGGCCACAGGTTCCTCCCGACAAGCTGTTCCTGCTTGATGAAGCGGTAATGCGATACCCGGATTCGATGCCGGAAATGATCAGGTCGAGCTGATGCTGATGAGTAAATTGTCGGATCAAAGAAATTCTATTGCAGCCGGTGACGCATCGGCGAATTTCACAAACCGCCTATAACGAGAGGAGATCTGATTATGTCTATTGAAAACGCGATATCGAAACACTACACCCACGGGGATTTGTTGGGCGCGATCCAGGTGGCGATTCCCAAGCTGGGAAAAACCGTGGACTCGATAACCGTGGAGGACCTCGGACCGGTCGACGAATTTCATATTGGCGGACGCCTGGCAACCGATCACCTGCTGCAGCAAATGAAATTTACAGACAAGGATCACGTGCTGGATGTCGGATGCGGGCTTGGTGGTGCAGCGCGGTATACGGCAAAAAAGACCAACGCACGGGTAACCGGTATCGATTTGACACAGGAATATATCGATACCGGTAATGCGCTTTGTTCCTGGGTCGGACTGGAAAGGCAGGTCACACTGGAACAGGGGAGCGCACTGTCAATGCCGTTCGAGGATGAGTCATTTGACGGAGCGATTATGTTGCATGTTGGAATGAATATTGCGGATAAAAAGAAATTGTTTGCCGAGGTATACCGTGTGCTTCGACCGGGAGCGGTGTTCGGGGCTTACGATATTATGCAGATCGGCGACGGTGAGGCGAATTATCCCGCAACCTGGGCGACGGATAGAATGACCAGCAGCCTGGCGACACCGGACCAGTACAGGCAAGCTCTTGGCGCAGCAGGCTTTGTGATTACGGCGGAGACGAACCGGAGGGAATTCGGGCTTGAATTTTTCAAGCAGATGAAAGCGAAAACAGAGGCAAATGGTGGCCCGCCGCCGCTGGGTTTGCACACGCTGATGCAGGCAACCACACCTGCCAAGATAAAGAACCTGGTCGAAAACGTCAGCGCCGGATTGCTGGCTCCGGTGGAAATGATCGCGCGAAAACCCGCCTAATCTCATGCGGCGCCCGGGACGCTGGAGATTCCCGGGTGTCCGGCCTTTCGTTCACCAGTGAGCGTACGCGATACGGATCAGGTGTCCACAATCACCCGGATTGCATCCGGCCGGGGTTTGGCGGTATCGAGTA
Source organism: Betaproteobacteria bacterium (assembly GCA_029858545.1). GTDB lineage: Bacteria > Pseudomonadota > Gammaproteobacteria > Burkholderiales > SG8-39 > JAOUFA01. Next base: position 14,928 of record JAOUFA010000001.1, on the reverse strand, counting down.
CCCGGCTCAGTATTTGCCAATGTGATTCGAGGTGTTCGATTTCGTCTTCCCGGATGTTCGGGTTTACCCGGCGCAAGGCCTTGAGCCGGTTAATTTCCGTCGACAGGTTGTCGCGTGTCTGGGTGTGTGCCCCTTTCAGTATCGTACTGGCCTGCGTCGCGGCCAGCTCTTCGGCAACCGCAACCAATGTGCGGAGGGTAGCTTCCTCGCTGCGCACAATGTGCGCCGCTGTCTCGGGCGGCACAGCTTCCAGTCCCTGGCCGATCAATTCATGTGGCAACAGACTTGCATGGTCACGGCCCTGTTGATCGGCAACGACGCGTATGGTCGTCGGCGGCAGGTAACGCAAGGTCTGAACCGTATCGGACACGGATAGGGAAATCAATGCGCCTCGAAAGTCTGAACAGCTTGCCTGCGCACGACAATCCCGCGCCGGAACGCGCCCTGAGCGGTCTGCAATGCGCATTATGTCCATCTCGCTTCGCGACACCCGCCCGAAGAAGGCGATTGGAGCAGAGTCTAGTGGTAAGTTGACACGGGTTCTACACGTGCACCGTCACTGCGACCGAGTGTTCCCGTTGGTCGTCGCAAAGCGGAATCGCCTGGTCATGCAATTCGACACCATCGACGCTGATACGCATTACGCCAGTTTTCCCATCGCCGCCCGCCCGGATTTGCGAAACGGCGATGTGATAGACCGTTTCCCGGTAGCGATAGTGGATTGTCACTTCGGTCCAATGTGTCGGCAGGCAAGGAGTAACGTGCAGCCGGTCCGCCTCCAGCCGCAAACCCAGCAGCGATTCGACGATGAGCCGGTACATCCAGCCAGCCGAGCCGGTGTACCAGGTCCAGCCGCCGCGGCCGATGTGGGGCGTCACGGCGTAGACGTCGGCCGCCATGACATAGGGTTCCACCTTGTAAGCCGCGATGGCCTCGGGTGATTTTGCATGGTTGGCCGGGTTGATCATGGTGGTGAGTTCCCAGGCACGGCGGCTGTCGCCTAGGGCGGCGAAGGCCATAGCCGCCCAGATGGCGCCGTGGGTGTACTGACCGCCGTTCTCGCGTACACCCGGCACATAGCCCTTGATGTAGCCCGGGTCCAGGTTGGACTTGTCGAAGGGGGGATCGAGCAACTGGATGAGGGCGTGGTCGCGGCGCACCAGCCGGGCGTCGACGGCCTGCATGGCCATATGCGCGCGTTCGCTGTCGCCCGCCTCGGAGAGCACCGCCCAGCTTTGCGAGATCGAATCGATTTGACATTCGCTGTTGCCCGCGGAGCCGAGGGGGGTGCCGTCGTCGAACCACGCGCGGCGATACCAGGCGCCATCCCAGCCGTGCTGCTCGATGTTCGCGCGCAGGCGCTTGCCTTCCACTGCGCAGAATTCGGCGAAGGCGGCGTCATTTTGGCGGCGCGCCAGATCGCCGAACTGGCGCAACACGTCGTATAGGAAGAAGCCCAGCCACACGCTTTCTCCCTTGCCCTGAATACCCACCCGGTTCATGCCGTCGTTCCAGTCGCCCGACCCGATCAGCGGCAGGCCGTGTTCGCCGAATTGCAGTCCGTGCCGGATAGCCCGCACGCAGTGCTGGTAGAGGCTCTCTACGCCCTCGGAGTAGCCGGGCAGGTCATAGTAGGAATCGTCGTCCGGGTTGAGGGGACGGCCTTCCAGGAACGCGACGGATTCATCCAGCACGCCGGTGTCGCCGCTGCACTGCACATAGCGGCAGGTGGCCAGGGCCAGCCACAGATAGTCGTCGGAACAATGGGTGCGCACACCGCGGCCGGAGGGCGGATGCCACCAATGCTGGACATCGCCTTCCTGGAACTGACGGCCTGCGCACAGGAGCAGTTGGGCGCGCAGCAGCCCCGGCTCGGCGTGTACCAGCGCCATCGCGTCCTGCAACTGGTCGCGGAAGCCGAACGCGCCGCCCGACTGGTAATAGCCGCTGCGAGCCCACAGGCGGCACGCCATGGTCTGGTACAACAGCCAGCCGTTGGCCAGCACATTGAGTGACGTGTCGGGCGTCGTCACCTGGACCGCACCGAGAGTGTGGTTCCAATATTGCCAGACGCCTTCCAATGCCCGCCGCGCGGCGTCGGCGCCGCGGAAGCGATGCACCAGGTGACCGACTTCGCCGCCGCCCGGCATGCCTCCCAGGCCGAGCCTGAATGTAATCTCGCGTTCCTGCCCGTCGGCAAGATCAAAGCCCACCTGAATCGCGGCGCAGGGATCCAGACCGCCGCCCAGCTTGCCGGACAGGTGGGTGCGCGCCATCGCCGCCGGATTTTCCAGGCTGCCGTTGCGGCCGATGAATTCGGCGCGGTCGCAGGTGACGCTCCGGTTCGCGTCGTCCACATCGAAGAACGCGACCCGGTCGGGAAACTCGGTGTTGTAGGGGTTGCGCGCGTAGAGTGCTCCGACGTAGGGATCGACCTCAATGGCAACCGAGGTGGTCACGTGCATCACGGATCTCGGCCGCAGGTCGCCCAGCACCCATTCGACGTAGCCCGTGGCGGAAAGCCGGCGCGGCTGGCCCGAGGTGTTGCGCACCTTGAGCACGGAGAACTTGATCGGCGCATCCTGGGCCACATAGACCCACAGCTCGGATCGGATGCCGTTCTCACAATGTTCGAACACGCTGTAGCCGAAGCCGTGCCGGCTGACGTAGGGAGTCGCGCCGCGCCTGGGCAGCGGCGTGGGTGACCAGAATTGGCCGCTTTCCTCGTCGCGCAGGTAAAAGGCCTCGCCGCCGGCGTCGGATACCGGGTCGTTGTGCCAAGGCGTGAGGCGGAACTCGTGGGCGTTCTCGCCCCAGGTATAGGCCTGGCCGCTCTCCGAGATGACGCAGCCGAAGTCGGGATTGGCCAGCACATTCACCCACGGCGCCGGGGTGGGCTGTTCGGGCGTGGTGGTGATGACGTACTCGCGCCCGTCCGGGGTGAACCCGCCGATCCCGTTGGACAGGATCAGATCGCGGTGCGGCAGTTCGAAGGCGGCGGGCAGTTCGGGAAACTTGGGCCGGCTCGCCACGAGTCGCGGCACGCGCACCTGCACCGCGGCAAGGCGATTGACCTGTTCCGCCAGTGTTCCCGCGCTGTCGCTAAGGATGACGCGCGCGACGGTCTGGAACAGCGTGCGGTCTTCCTCGGAAATCTGCTCTGCCGAGCGGATGAAGATGCCGCCCGGCCGGTCCATCACCTGGGTTTCCAGACCGACCGCCACCAGGCCCAGAATCTGGTCCTGCAGCACCTGCCGGTAACTGGCGCGGTCCTCGTTCCAGATCACCATGTCCACCACCAGTCCCTTCAGGCGCCAATAGGCGTGGGCCTGGATGAGCTGGCGCACCAGCTCGATATTGGTCAGGTCACCGATACGCAGTAAAACGATGGGCAGGTCACCGGAAATGGCATAGCCCCACAGGCCGGATTGCCCGCGCCGATTTTTCGTGAGCACGCTGCTGTCGGCGCGCAACGAGGTATTGGCGTGGAGGATCGAATTGGCCAGGCGTCCGTAGAGTTGCGCGTCCACTTCCCCCGCGTTGATCTGTCGCAGCACCACCTGGGCATGGGTCCAGGCCAATTCGAAGACACGGTCGGCAAGGCGCCGGTCCTGATATTTCTCCACGAGATTCAAAGCGGCTTCGCGGCTGTCGCCGATGCCATAGACCTGGTCCACGTTGGCCGACTGTCCCGGTGCGAGAGTGATCCGAGAGCGGATAGCCGCTACCGGGTCCAGTACAGAGCCCTGGCTGCCGGACAGCGCCGCGGCGGTGTCCATCGCCTGGGGCGCGGCGAGGCTGCGTCCCCGGCCGATGAAGCGTGCTCGGTCGGTTTCATAGGAAAACCCGTCGACGTCCCCGTCATGCACGGCCATCAAATGAAACATCCAGGGCGTCTGTTCGTCGCGCGAGCGTGGGCGGCGGGTGCAGAGAATGGCTTGGCGCGCCGCAACGATCTCGGTCTGCACGAACAGATTGCTGAACGCCGGATGCAGCGCGTCGGCGGCGGGGTCCGCCAGCACCACCTCCGCGTAGCTGGTGACTTCGATCGTCCGACGCGCGGTGGAACGGTTGGTGACGCGCACCCGGCGCAGTTCGATGTCGTCTTCCGGGGATACGACGATATCGGTGTGGGTGTCGAAATCGAAATCGTCACCCCGATCGCGGCGGCGGAATTCCGCGCGCCCTTCCGAAAAGATCGCTTCGTAGCTTGCCCCCCGGCGCAAGGTGGGCTGGTGCGCGGTGGACCAGAACGCGCCACTTTCCACGTCGCGCAGGTAGCAGAACGTGCCCCAATGATCACGGGTGCCGTCCTCGCGCCAGCGCGTCAGAGCCAAGTCCTTCCAGCGGCTGTAGCCGCCGCCCGCGTTGGTCACCATGACGTGATAGCGGCCGTTCGAGAGCAACTGCACTTCCGGGACCGGCGTGTCGGGGCTGTCGAGCAAGCGGATCGGCATCTGCGGGCTGCCCGCGCCTGCCTGGATGCCGGTGAGTTCGGCGGCGTGGGCATAGAACGCCGAGGCCTTGGGGATCCGCTCCTGCAGCAACAGCAGGGTGGCCTGGAACAGCGGATCGGAGGCAAAGCGCTTCTGCATCGGACGACCCAGCAGCAGACAGGCCAGGGCGAGCAGGCTCATGCCCTGGTGATGGGCCATGTAGGAGCGCACCAGGGCATGGGATTCGCCGCGTCGTTGTCGTGCCGGGGTGTAGTCGATGGCCTCATGAAAACCGAACTGCCCTTCCGCGCCAGCGGCGGCGAGCCGTTGCAGGTTCAGGCAGGCCGCCTCCGGCGCCACCATCAACGCCAGCGCCGAGGCGTAGGGCGCGACGACCATCTCTTCGGCGAGCCCACGTTTCAGCCCCAGGCCGGGCACGCCGAAGGCGCGATATTGGTAATTGAGATGCACGTCCACCGTGTCGTAACCGGATTCCGACATGCCCCATGGCAGGCCGTGCTGCTGCCCGTACTCGATCTGCCGCGCCACCGCCGCCCGGGCGGTCTGGTCGAGCAGGGTGTGCTCGTAGCTCGGCATAACAAGTTGCGGCATCAGATACTCGAACATCGAGCCGCTCCACGACAGCAGGATCGGTTCGCCGCCGGCGCGCGTGAGCAAGCGGCCGAGCGCGAACCAGCTCTCCTGGGGAATTTTTCCCTGGGCAATGGCGACGAACACGCACAAGCGCACTTCCGAAGCCAGCAGATCGTAGTAACTCGCGTCCAGCCGCCGCGCGTCCAGGTTGTAGCCTATGCTCAGCAGGCGTGATGCTTTGTCGTACAGGAAGCCATATTCCATGTCCGCAAATTCGCCGACCTGCAGCGCAAGACTCTGGATGGCCGCGATGCGGGCCCGGGCGTGCTCGCTGCCCTGCGCGACGCGGCGGCGCAGTTCGGTCAGCCACGTCGCCCGCGCGGGCGTCGCGTCCGCCTCCGACAGGTTCGCGAGGCGGCTCGACGTGGCGACTTCGAGTTCCGCCAGGGCGCGCAGCGTCGGGATCGCATCGACGTCGGGAAGATCGCCGAGGCCCTCGGGCACTTGCGCCAGATTGGCCCAGGGCGCAAGAAACGTCAGCTCGTCGCGGTGTGCATTGCATTGCCGGACCAACGCCTGTGCCCACCAGCCCGCCTGGCTTTCGGGCTCATTCCCCAGTTCGTCGCCGATCGCCTCGGCGGATCGCGCCAGCCGGTCGAGCAGCATCTGTGCCGCCGGGAGCGTGGTCGGCAGGGATGCGCATGCCGTTTCGAGGTCCTGCCGGAATTGGATCAGCGTTGCCGGTGCGGCCTTGCCCGCTGCCTCCTCCAGGATCCCCACGGTATCGCCCAGGCCGTCCAACCAGCGGGTCTCCAGGATCGGGCGGTCAATGAGTTCGATCAGGCCCGGACGCAGGGTCAGGAGATGGCCCGCCAGGTTGCCGCTGTCCACGGTTGAGATGTAGACGGGGTGCAGCGGTCGCAGCGATTGCGTGTCGTACCAGTTGAAGAAATGGCCGCGATGCCGTTCCAGTTCCGCCATGGTCTTCAGGGTATGGGACGTGCGCTCGACCAGCACGCCGGCCGGGATATAACCGAAGTCGTGGGCAGTCAGATTCGCCAGCAGGGCCAGCCCCATGTTTGTGGGCGATGTGCGATGCGCCACCGTGAGAACGTCGTGGTATTCCTGGCAATTGTCCGGGGGCAGCCAATGATCTTCCGGACCGACGTAGGTGTCGAAGAAGGCCCAGGTCTTGCGCGCGATCCTGCCGAGAAAACGGGTCTGCTCGGTCGTCAACCGAGCCGCGCGGCGGGTGAGGGGCAGGCTGATCCACCAGGCGATCGCGGGGGACACCAGCCACAGAATCAGGATGGAGCCCGCCACGGGCAGCGCGGGCGGATCGGACGCAGCCAGATAAATGGCCGTGCCGGCGGCGAGGGTGGGTGCGAACCCCATGGCGCGGAACGAGGTGGCCAGGTCCCTGCGGCTCAGTCGTTCCTGGTCGCCGGAGGGATTCCATTCGAGCAGCCGTTTGTGCGTGACCAGCAAACGCCCGAGGGTACGCAAGATCGCATCCAGGCTGTAGAACGCCTCATGGGGCAGCGTCGCCAGGGCAAAGCCGGTCTGGACGATGCGCTGGCCGGCGGCGTGGACTGCTGCAGCGAGATGCTGATCCGGACGCATGTCGCCGGGGTTGCGCAACACCTCCGGCAAAGTGGCCAGCACCGGCGGGATCAAAAGGATGCCGAGCACCGCCAGGGTCCAGAGCAGGGATGAAGAAAACAGCGTCCAGCCCAGCAGCAACAGCAGCGTCAACGCCGCTGGCACCAGGCTGCGGCGCAGGTTGTCGAACAGCTTCCAGCGCGACAGCGCGGAGAGGGGGTTCTTGCGCAGCCGCCCGTCGGAACCGGGCACCCACGGCAGCACCCAGGCCGCAAGTTGCCAGTCGCCTCGGATCCAGCGGTAGCGGCGGTTGACGTCGGCGAGGTAGCGGGCCGGGTACTCCTCGTATAGCTGCACGTCGCTCAACAACCCGGCGCGTGCGTAGCAGCCTTCCAGAAGATCGTGGCTGAGGATCCGGTTTTCGGGAAAGCGTCCCTTGAGCGACTGTTCGAACGCATCGAGGTCGTAAATCCCCTTGCCGATGAACGAACCTTCCTGGAACGCATCCTGGTAGACGTCGGAGACGGCGCGGGTATACGGGTCAATGCCGGGCTCGCCGCCGTGCAGGCGCGCATAGCGCGACTGGCTTGCGCCGGACAGGCTCACGCTCACCCGCGGTTGCAAGATGCCGTAGCCCGCGCTGACCCGCCCCAGGGCCGCGTCGTAGACCGGACGGTTCAGCGGGTGCGCCATGGCGCCCACGAATTGGCGCGCGGCATCGCGCGGCAATTGACTATCCGTGTCCAGGGTGATCACGTATTTCACGCCGGCGAGTGCCGCGGTCGCGCCGACCACCAGGGAGAAGCCTTCACCGTTTCCTTCGCGCAGCAACGCATTCAGGTCCGCCAGCTTGCCGCGCTTGCGCTCGTAACCCATCCATATCTTGTCGTGGGGATTCCAGCGGCGCGGGCGATGAAACAGGAAGAAGATGTCTTTGCCGCCGCGCGCGTACTGCGCATTCATGGCGTCGATCCGCTGCCGCGCAAGATCCAGCAGCGGCGCATCCCCGGCCAGCGTTTCCTCGGCAGCGTCGCGAAAATCGGTCAACAGCCCGAAGTGCAGGTTGTCGTCGCGATTGGCGAGAAATCTCACTTCCAGCGCCTCGACCAGGCTGTCGATGTTCTGCGGGCTGGTGAGCATGGTCGGGACCACCACCAGGGCGCGTGATTCCGGCGGGATGCCCGCCGAGTAGTCCATGCACGGCAGCGAATGCGGCGACGTCAGCAATGTGGCCAGCCAGTTCACCAGCGCGACCGCGAGTTGGCTGGAGGCCAGCAGTGCGAGTATGACCGTCAATGCGAGCACCCAATGGATCTCACCCCGAGTGAGCACATCGCTGGCCTGCGTCTGCGCCTCCGCCAACAGGCCGCTGGTCAGCAGCAGCGTGAGCAGCGTGATGGTGCCCAGATAGACCAACAACGGGTTCCGGCTTGCCCAGCGCCGCAGCATCGCCGCCAATGGAAGGCGTGCCTGGGCCGCGCGTTCCAGCTCGGTCAGCCCCCGGTCGATCAGGTAATAGCCCACATGCGCCATTCTGTCGGTCTGTCCGCCCCGGGCCGCACCCGCCCGCGCCAGCGCGATGGCGTGGCTGGATACCGCCGCTTCGGAAAGTCCGCTGGCCTTCGCCACTTGCTCGATGACATGGCGGTAGCGGTCGCGGCTGGCGAAGTTCATCGCGGCATAGGCCGCGCCCGGTTCTGTGCGCAGGGTCTGTTCGACCACGCTCATGGTCTCGACGAACTCGCGCCAGTCCATGGTTCCGAGCAAGCGCAGGCTGCCGATGCTGTTGCTGATGGAAACCTGATCGGCCGCCTGCTGCTGATTTCCCGACCGTACCAGCTGCTCGATGCTCAAGCCCGATGCGGCCAGTTGCTGCTCGATCCAGGTCAACGGCAAGGCCAGGGCGGGACCGTGTCCCTGCAGGCGCCGCGCCAGTTCCGACACGAATGGCGTCGTCATGGGCGGTTTCGATCGCGCCATGTCCGCGATCACCAGGATCATGTTTTTCGGATCGTCGCGGGCGATTCTTGTCAGCTTGCTCGCCCACTCGACGGCCAGATCAAGATGCATCCTGCCGCCGGCGATGCGCACTGCGACGCGGCGCAGATTTTCGATCAGCGCCAGACGCAGCATGATGGGAATGGCCCACAACTCGCCCAGCCTGAGGGGGGTTATTGTCTGGTACGCGGTGATGAAACGGCCTAGGCTGTCCGGGTCCACCCGTCCGTCGCCATGGGCGATGGTCTCAAGGGCAAGGTCATACACGCGCGGCAGTCCGGCCGAAGCGCCCTCGGCCAGGGCAGGCAGTTCCCGGCTGTAGCCCTTGGGGAGGTGGCGCCGGGCCGTGCGGATCTGTTCCTCGACGAGATAGAAGTTGTCGAGCAGCCATTCCCCGGCGGGCGTGATGCGGTGCGTTTCCGCGATCGCTACGGTCAGCCGATCGCAGGTTTCGACCAGCGCAGTCTCGTTCGCGGCCAGCCGCGACAGCAGTTGGTCCGGCACACGGCCAGGCTTTAAACGGTGGACCGAGGCGAGACGCGCGCCGTGCTGCTCCATCTGCTCGGTGCTGAACAATTCCGCCCGCAGCGGCGGCTCTTCGTCGAAAGATTTTTCCGCTGCGCTACTTCCGGCCGTGCGCGCCCTGCTCAGACCTGTGCCTATCCTGCGCCAATGGCGAAGAAGAACAGAATTGCCTGTCTTCCACGCCGGTCCCATGTTGTTATCCCCCCCGTTCGATGAACGGTTGCAGTTGCGTCACACGGCCTGACGCCAAGGCGACGATGATCGGAATACTGGGGCTGTTTGGCCCGGACGCCCGGTGGGTATTCTCGGGACAGCGGCGAAAGGACCAGGGCCGCTTGTTGCCCTGGCATTTGCATGGATCATACACGGGGTCTGCTATTGGGCCACCGTACCTGGCCTGCATGGGAGATGAAATTCAATTCCTCATGATTACCGGAGGCGATATTCCTGCGCAGCGCGCCTACCGGGTGACCTTTCGACTCATCGAACACGCCATGTCGTTCCTGAGCCAACCGTCCCGAAGGTATACCGCGGCCAAGGAGCCGGCATAACATTCGTTTTCCCGATGGTCTCCTGTCGCGAGTACCGCGGACGCATGACGGAGCTGGGCCGAATCCAGATCCACCAGGACCAGGCACCGCGTCTGATCGACGACGAGCGCGTGGCGCGACTGTACCTGGGCAAGCGCTGAGCGAAGAGGGGCAGGCCCACATTCGCATGCTCGCGAGGACCAGGCGTGAGCCCGATCTGCAGTCCGGTCACGTCCGCTCGCCGCGACGGTGGCGGCCGACGCCGTTGTCGCCGCCCTGGCAGGCCATCCGCCGACGGATAGGGAAATCAATGCGCCTCGAAAGTCTGAACAGCTTGCCTGCGCACGACAATCCCGCGCCGGAACGCGCCCTGAGCGGTCTGCAATGCGCATTATGTCCATCTCGCTCCGCGACGCGCGCCCGAGGAGAGCGATTGCGGCAGAGTCTAGTGGTAAGTTGAAGGAGCTCGTGGAAACCGGGAAGGACGGGCTGCGCACCAGCTGCATGGTCATGTTCATCATCGCCGGCGCGGTGGTATTCGCGCCATTTCCTGGCGGTATCGGCCATTCCGTTCAAGCTCGCCGACTGGGTGGGCGGTCTCGATATCCACAGGATGGCGGTCATGGCGATCATCATCCTGATCTACTTCCTGGGCGGATTCTTCATGGATTCCATGGCCCTCATCGTCGTGACCATCCCCATCTTCTATCCCATCGTCCAGAAGCTCGGCTTCGACCCGATCTGGTTCGGGGTCATCATCGTCCTGACCGGCGAAATGGGAGTGATCACGCCCCCGGTCGGCGTCAACGTCTTCGTGATCAAGGGCATCGCTCCGGAGATCCCTGAATACCATCTTCCGGGGGATCTTTCCCTTTCTGTACGCGATCATCCTGCTGACCATCGTGGTCATGGTGTTCCCGGAGATCGCCACTTACCTGCCAAGTCTCGTCAAGTATTGAGCGTTTCGATGCCGGGCGGTTCAGCGAAAACGCGCACCCTGAACGAGGATCCTGCATGACCCGACCCAAGTGGCTGCAAGCTGCAATGATCGGAACCGCGCCGGCGCCGGGGGAACCATCGGCACGTCGGTGGTGGCGAAAGCGGCGCCGGACGGGCAGCCGCTGCTCTTTACGGCGGCGAGCCACACTATCAACGGTTCGCTCTACGCCAAGCTGCCCTACGATCCGATCCGGGACTTCGCCGGCGTCGCGGTCGTCGGCACCAGCGGCTACATGCTGATAGCCAGTTCCACGGTGCCGGCCAGGAACGTCGCGGAATTGAATGCCCTGGTGAAGAACCCGTCGATCGTCGAACGGCTGGCCAGGCAAGGCCTCGAGCCCCTGGCGCTGTCGCCCGAGGCGTTCGATCAGCTGCTGCGCTCGAATTTCGACAAGATGGCCAAGGTGATCGCCGTCTCGGGCGCCAAGGTGGAATAGTGCGGCCATCCTTGCGCGTGCCTTTGGGGAACGCCGGACGGCCCGTTCGCGTAGAATGATGGTTCGCAGCCGGTGGCCGAAACTCGGCATGCCGGCCGTACCTGGCGTACGGCCGCAGCCGCCGGGCGCCCTGGAACGCTCTCAAGGAGGAGGATCCGAAAATGATCAGAAACTTGTGCAGAAGCGCGCTGGCGACGGTCGCTGCCGCGATAATGCTCGCGGTGCTGGCCACTGGGCAGGCCGCGGCGCAGACGGTCGCCATCTCGACACTGCCGCCGGGATCGATAAACAACGTGCAGGCGGCCGCGATCGCCAAGGTGGTCCAGGAGCATTCCGATCTGCAGATGCGCCTGCTCACCTTCAGCTCGCCTGCCGCGATCATCGGCGCGGTGCAGAACAAGCAGGCCGAATTCGCCTATACCAGCAACGAGGAGGCCGGTGACGCGTTTACCGGTATAAATCAGCACCAGGGCAGGCCGATGAAGGATCTTCGGGTGGCCTTCACCGTATTCCCGTTTCGCGTCGGCATCATCGTGCGCAACAATTCCGACATCAAGACGGTTGCGGACATGAAGGGCAAGCGCGTCGGCAGCGAATGGACCTCGTTCAAACAGGGCATCGCGCTCTGGGACGGGCTGCTCGCCAATGCCGGGCTCAGCCTCAAGGACACCTCGCCCGTGCCGACGACCGATCTGCTGCGCGCGGCGGAGGACTTCAAGGCGGGCAAGTCCGACGCCTTCATGTTTGCCATCGGTGGACCCAAGGTTGCCGAAATTCACGCCTCGATCGACGGCGGCGTGCGCTTCCTCAATATGGAGAATTCTCCTCAGGCCAACGCGAGAATGCGTGCCGTGCGCAGCGAATATCACGTCGCGCTGGTTCAGCCCGCGCCGAATTTTCCCGGCGTGATCGGCCCGACCAATCTGATGGAGTATTACATCGTCCTGCTGACCCACAAGGACACCCCCGCGGATCTCGTATACAAGGTGGTCAAGACCGCGCACGGGAACAAGCCGGGGCTGGTGGCCGGCCATCCATCCTTCGGCGCATTCACGCAGGCCGGGATGGCCGCGACCCAGGATCGACTGCAGTACCACCCGGGCGCGCTCAGGTTCTTCAAGGAAGCGGGGATCGCGACGGGAAAGTGAGTCCCGGCCGCGAATCGGGAAACTGATCGGACCGGATTGGCTCTGAACGACGCATCGTCGGGCGGCAGCGCACCGCCACTTTCGCCGACGGTGCGCGTGCTGCGCCCCGCGCTGGCCATCGCCATCGCCGTGGGCTCACTGCTCTGGGCGATCGATTTCTACCGCTTCGTCGGACTGCTGTTCCTGCCCGAACAGTATCTCGCGGCAACCTACGCCGCCGCCCTCGCGCTCGTGTTCCTGCACTGCCCGGCAAGCCAGGGGGTCGTGCGCGGCCCGCTGCCCTGGTACGACGCGCTGCTCGCGATCGTCGCATTCGCCACCGGCGCTTATGTCACCTACAACTTTCCCGATCTGTCGACCCGGATGTTCGAGGCGCCGGTCGAAGGTCTGGTCACCGCGTGTATCCTGCTGGCACTGACCGCCGAGGGGCTGCGCCGCACCGTGGGCGCGCCGCTGGTGGTCATACTCGCCTTCTTCATCCTCTATTCGCTGGTCGGCCATCTGGTTCCCGGCGCAATGCAGACGCGGGAGGTCCAGTTCGACCGGATGATGGTCTATCTGGGCGTCGATACCAGTGCGCTGTTCGGCCTGATCATGATGGTCGGCGTGACCGTGGTGATCCCGTTCCTGTTCTTCGGCCAGCTCCTGTCCGAATCTGGGGGGGCAGGCTTCTTCAACGATCTGTCGCTCGGTCTGATGGGGCGTTTTCGCGGCGGGGCGGCCAAGATCGCCGTTCTTGCCTCGAGCCTGTTCGGCACCATTTCGGGCGTGGTCGTCTCCAACATTCTCGCGACCGGGGTGATCACCATCCCGATGATGAAGAAATCCGGCTTCAGCCCGCAGCAGGCCGCGGCGGTCGAGGCGACCGCATCGAACGGCGGCCAACTCATGCCGCCGGTGATGGGCGCTGTCGCCTTCGTGATGGCCGATTTCCTGCAGCGCCCCTACCGGGACATCGTCATCGCCGCGCTCATCCCCTCGGTCCTGTATTACGTCTCGCTGTTCATCCAGATCGACCTCGAGGCCGCGAAGAAGGGAATCAAGCGCGTGCCCGAGGAGGACATTCCAAGGCTCGCACCGGTCCTGAAATCGGGTTTCGTGTTCATCCTCCCGTTCGCGGTACTGATCTACCTGTTGTTCTGGGAGAACCGCGAGGCCGAATTCGCAGCGCTGATCTCCGCGCTGGTCGTGGGCGGCATCGGCATCGCCTTCGGCTACAAGGGGCTGCGGATGAAATTCCGCGTGCTGGTCCATGCCCTGGTCGCGACCGGACTGGCCAGCCTGGACATCCTGATCATCGCCGCGGCGGCCGGATTCATCGGCGGCATACTGCAGGCCACCGGTTTCGGATTCGCCCTGACTCTGCTGCTGGTCAAGATCGGTGCCGGGAATCTGATCGCGCTGCTGATCATCGCCGCGATCCTGTGCATCGTCCTGGGCATGGGCATGCCGACCATCGGCGTCTATGTCCTGCTCTCCGTGCTCGTCGCGCCCTCGCTGGTGGAGGTCGGGTTCTCGCCGCTCGCCTCCCACATGTTCATCCTGTATCTGGGCATGATGTCGATGATCACGCCCCCCGTGGCGATCGGCGCCTTCTTTGCCGCGAGCCTCGCGGGCGCGCCGCCCATGCGCACCGGATTCGTCGCGATGCGCCTGGGCTGGACCGCCTATATCGTTCCGTTCCTGTTCATGTTCTCACCGGCCCTGCTGCTGCAGGGCGGCTCGACGGTCGAGACGGCCACCGCAATCGCCACGGCGATCATCGGGGTATGGCTGATATCCGCGGGCATGGTCGGCTACCTGGCCGGGCCCATCGTCCCGTGGCTGCGGGCGGGATTCGTCGTGTCCGGAACCTGCCTCCTGATTCCCGACCAGATCGCCCACTGGGCCGCCTGGACCGACATGGCCGGGGCGATCGCCGGCGGCCTGACCGTCGCCTGCCAGCTACTGCTGCATCCGGGAAGATCGCCCGCACCCGCGGCCCGTTCGCGCACGGACTGAGAACGAAACGAATTCAACGGCCGGACGGCGCACACGCTGCGCTCCGACCCGATCATGCGCTGCGTGCGCACCCGGTCGCATCGCCACGCCGCGGCGATGCGCCCGAAGCGGGAGCGCCAGGCTGCTAGAAGCCATCGTTTTCCGAGGAAGAAATCCGCCGATGAGCGCCGCAGCCCCCAAGCCCGACGATTCCTTCACCGTCCGGATGACCGACGGCGTGAACATAGAGATGCGCCGCTATGGCATCGGCAAGGGTCCGTGTCTGGTGACCACCCACGGCAACGGCTTCGCCATCGACGGCTACCGCGTTTTCTGGGAGCCGCTGCCGTCATCGCGACAGCCGTCGCTGACGGCCGCGGAGCGGCTGCGACTATCAACCGGCGGGTGTCGAGGGGCAAGTCGCGTTTCGATTGCCTGGGACCCGGGGCAGGAATGTCCTTTCATGCCCGCGCCCGGTATCGCGCGGTTCGCATGGTCGACGGTGATCGCACTCGCGACGGCACCGTACTCGACGCTGCGTACTCGGCCGCGCGGCTGCACGGCGACGCGGCATCGCCGTGCAGCCGCGCGCCGCGAGCGGGGCGGGTCGCGACCGCGACCGTCTGCCGCGCGATCCGATGCGCTGTTACACTTCCCGGGTCCCGGGCCCTGAGTGGTC
>JAOUFA010000521.1 GCA_029858545.1 Betaproteobacteria bacterium | reverse complement strand
GCAGGCGCGGCGAATACGAGCGCGCGATCCGCATGCACCAGAATCTGCTCGACCGCACCGACCTCGCACCCGAGCAACGCGAGGCGGCACTGTTCGATCTCGGCCTGGACTATCTCAAGGCGGGCATCCTCGATCGCGCCGAGGACGCGTTCAAGCGTCTGGCGGGAGGCACGCACGCCGCCGAGGCGCATCGTTTCCTGCTCGATATCTACGAGCAGGAAAAGGAATGGTCGAAGGCGCGCGACATGGCAAGGCAGCTCGCCGTCGATACCGGAGAGTCGCGCGGCAAGGAGATCGCGCACTACCAGTGCGAACTCGCGGCGAGCGAGTCGACCCATTCCAGGGTCGACGCCGCGCGCCGCAGCCTCGACGCCGCGCTGCAGGTGCATCGCAAATGCGTGCGCGCGAGCATCCAACTCGGCGATCTGGAGCGCGTCGCCGGCCACCTCGACGCGGCGATCGAGTACTGGAAGCGCATCGAGGAGCAAAACCCCGCCTATCTGGCGCTCGTCGCGCAGCGCCTGCTGGAGGCTTACCGCGATGCCGGCCGGCTCGACGAGGGAAGGACCCTGCTCGCGGGCTATCTCGAGCGCTATCCATCGCTCGACCTGCTCGATACCGTGTTCCGGCATACGCTCGACTCGCAGGGCACCGAGGAAGCCTACCGGCTGGTGCGTGACGAGCTGCGACGCAATCCGACGCTGCTCGGTCTGGATCTGCTGCTCGAGGCGCAGATCATCGGCACGACCCACCCGGAGCGCCGCCGCGACCTGGAGCTGGTGCGCTCGCTGGTGCACAGCCACACGCGGCGTCTCGCGCGCTATCGCTGCGACGAGTGCGGTTTCAAGGCGCGCCAGTTCTACTGGCGCTGCCCGGCCTGCGGCGGCTGGGAAACCTATCCGCCGCGCCGTACCGAGGAATTCGACCTGACTCCATGAAAGCTGCGACATGAAAGTCACCGTCATCGGCACCGGCTACGTCGGTCTGGTCACCGGTGCCTGCCTCGCCGAGGAAGGCAACCACGTCTTCTGTCTCGATATCGACAGCACGAAGATCGCGCTGCTCAACACCGGCGGGATTCCGATCTTCGAGCCCGGGCTCGAGCCGATCGTGAAGAGCAACCGCGCGGCGGGGCGTCTCGTGTTCTCGACCGATGCCGGGGCGGCGGTGGCGCACGGCGAAGTGGTGTTCATCGCGGTCGGCACGCCGCCCGACGAGGACGGCTCGGCCGACCTGCGCCACGTGCTCGCCGCGGCGCGCTCGATCGGCAGGCACATGAACGACTATCGCGTGATCGTCGACAAGTCGACCGTGCCGGTCGGTACCGCGGACAAGGTGCGCGAGGCGATCGCTGGCGAGCTGGCCGCGCGCGGCAGGAAGATCGAATTCAGCGTCGCGTCGAACCCGGAGTTTCTCAAGGAGGGCGCCGCGGTGGCCGATTTCATGCGCCCCGACCGGATCGTGATCGGCGCCGAGGACGAGCGCGCGATCGGCATCCTGCGGCATCTCTATGCGCCGTTTCAGCGCAACCACGAACGCCTGATCGTGATGGGGGTGCGCTCGGCCGAGCTCACCAAGTACGCGGCCAACGCGATGCTCGCGACGCGCATCTCGTTCATGAACGAGCTCGCCAACCTCGCCGAGGTGCTCGATGCGGATATCGACGATGTGCGCCGCGGCATCGGCTCGGATACGAGGATCGGCTATCACTTTCTCTACCCGGGAGCCGGCTACGGCGGCTCGTGCTTTCCCAAGGATCTGAAGGCGCTGCAAAAGACCGCGGCGGACGCCGGCCGCCCGCTCAGGCTGCTCGCCTCGGTCGAGGACATCAACGACGCGCAAAAGCACGTGCTGTTCGGCAAGATCCGCGCGCGCTTCGGCGCCGACCTCAAGGGACGCTGCTTCGCGCTGTGGGGGCTCGCGTTCAAGCCCAATACCGACGACATGCGCGAGGCGCCGAGCCTCGCGCTGATCGGCGAACTGCTCGCGGCCGGGGCGACGGTGCGTGCCTACGATCCGGCCGCGGCCGGCGAGGCCGGGCGCAGGCTCGCGGGCGAGGCGCGGGTAACGATCGTCGGGAGCGCGCCCGAGGCGCTCGAAGGCGCCGATGCGCTCGCGATCGTGACCGAGTGGCGCGAATTCCGCAGCCCGGATTTCGAGTCGATCCGGACGCGGCTCCGGAACCCGGTGATCTTTGACGGACGCAACCTCTACGAGCCGGCTTTCGTCGCGCGGCACGGCATCGAGTACTACCCGATCGGCAGAAGAGCGGGCGGCGAGGCGGCCGCCCGGGCATGAAGGCACCGGATACCGCGCGCGCGAAGCTGCTGGTGGTCGGCGACGTGATGCTCGACCGCTACTGGTTCGGCGAGGTATCGCGCATCTCGCCCGAGGCGCCGGTGCCGGTGGTGCTGGTCGATCGCGAAGAAGCGCGTCCGGGCGGCGCGGCGAACGTCGCGCGCAACTGCGCCGCGCTCGGTGCGCAGACGCGGCTGCTCTCCGTGGTCGGCGAGGACGAGGCCGGCA
>JAOUFA010000095.1 GCA_029858545.1 Betaproteobacteria bacterium | reverse complement strand
GAAGACATCCTCGACCGTACGCTGCTGCGCCGGCTGCTTGCCGAATACCGGCCGCGCGCGATCGTGCATTTCGCCGCCGAGAGCCATGTCGACCGTTCGATTCACGCGCCGGGCGAGTTCGTCGAAACCAATGTCAATGGCACCTTCGCCCTGCTGGAGGAGGCGCGTGCCTGGTGGGCCGCGCTCGGCGACGGCGAGAAGCAGGCGTTTCGCTTCCTGCACGTTTCCACCGACGAGGTCTACGGCTCGCTCGGCGCGGACGATGCGGCGTTCTCGGAGACCACCCCGTACGCGCCGAACAGCCCCTATGCCGCCTCGAAGGCCGCCTCCGACCATCTGGTGCGCGCCTACCATCACACCTATGGCCTGCCGACCCTCACCACCAACTGCTCGAACAACTATGGCCCCTACCAGTTTCCGGAAAAACTGATCCCGCTGATGATCCACCACGCCCTGGCGGGCAAGCCGTTGCCGGTGTACGGCGACGGCCGCAACGTGCGCGACTGGCTCTACGTGCTCGATCACTGCAGGGCGATCCGCGAGGTGCTCGCGCGCGGCCGGCCGGGCGAGGTGTACAACATCGGCGGCGCGAGCGAGATGAAGAACATCGACGTGGTGCGCACGCTGTGCGCGCTGCTCGACGAGGCGAAGCCGCGCGCCCAGGGCAGCTACGCGGACCTCATCACCTATGTGAAGGACCGCCCGGGGCACGACCGGCGCTATGCGATCGATGCCTCGAAGATCCGGCGCGAACTCGGCTGGCAGCCCGCGCACAGTTTCTCCTCCGGCATGAAGAGCACGGTCGCCTGGTACCTCGACCATGCGAACTGGGTCGCCGAGGTGACGAGCGGTGCCTACCGCCAATGGGTCGATCGCAATTACGCCGCGCGGGGTGTCGCATGAAGGGAATCATTCTCGCCGGCGGCTCGGGTACGCGCCTGTGGCCGGTGACGCAGGTGGTCTCGAAGCAACTGCTGCCGGTGTACGACAAGCCGATGATCTATTACCCGCTGAGCACGCTGATGCTCGCGGGGATTCGCGACATCCTGGTGATTTCGACGCCGCAGGACACGCCGCGCTTTCGCGAGTTGCTGGGCGACGGCGCGCGCTGGGGACTGCGTCTTTCCTACGCGGTACAGCCCTCGCCCGACGGACTCGCGCAGGCCTTCGTCATCGGCCGCGACTTCATCGGCGGCGATCCGGTCGCGCTGGTGCTGGGCGACAACCTGTTCCACGGCCACGATTTGACGGCGCTGCTGCACCGGGCGACCGCGGCGGAAAAGGGCGCGACGGTGTTCGCCTACCCGGTGGGGGACCCCGAGCGCTACGGCGTGGTCGAATTCGACGCCCAGGGCAAGGCGGTGAGCCTCGAGGAAAAGCCCAGGCTTCCCAAGTCGCGCTACGCGGTGGTGGGCCTGTACTTCTACGACAACCGCGTGGTCGAGGTCGCCGCCCGCCTCAAGCCCTCGGCGCGCGGCGAACTCGAGATCACCGACGTGAACAAGCAGTACCTCGCCTGGGGCGAACTGGCGGTGCTGCCGATGGGCCGCGGCTACGCCTGGCTCGACACCGGCACCCACGAGTCGCTGCTCGAAGCCTCGCATTTCATCGCGACCATCGAGCGCCGCCAGGGCCTGAAGGTCGCCTGTCCCGAGGAGATCGCGTATCGCGCGGGCTACATCGACGCGCGCCAGCTCGAAGCGCTCGCCAAACCGCTCGCGAAGAGCGGCTACGGCGAGTACCTGCTGCAGGTGCTTGCCGACCGCGTGTTCTGATGAAGGTGCTGCCGACCGAAATTCCGGAGGTACTCCTCATCGAACCGAAAGTGTTCGGCGATGCGCGCGGCTGGTTCTACGAGAGCCATAACCGCCGCGCGTTCGCGCAAGCGACCGGGGTCGACGTCGAATTCGTGCAGGACAACCATTCGAGATCGTCCCGCGGCGTGCTGCGCGGCCTGCACTACCAGATCCGCCAGCCGCAGGGCAAGCTCGTGCGCGTGATCGCGGGCGAGGTCTGGGACGTGGCGGTCGACCTGCGCCGCGGTTCGCCGCGCTTCGGCCGCTGGGCCGGATTCACCTTGTCGGCCGAATCGAAGCGCATGGCCTGGATTCCGGCGGGATTCGCGCACGGCTTCGTCGTGACCTCCGATTCGGCCGAGTTCCTCTACAAGACCACCGATTACTACGCACCCGAGCACGAGCGCGCGATTCTCTGGAACGATCCGCAGCTCGCGATCCGCTGGCCGATCGAAGGCGAGCCGCTGGTCGGCGACAAGGACCGCAGGGCGAGCCTGCTGCGGGACGCGGAAGTCTTTCCGTGAAGCTGCTCGTCACCGGCCGCGACGGCCAGGTCGGCGCGGAATTGGTGCACGCCCTCGCTGCGCTCGGCGAGGTGATCGCGACCGATCGCGCGGCGCTCGATCTCGCCGACCCCGAGGCGATCCGCCGCGTGCTGCGCGAGACGAAGCCCGAAGTCATCGTCAATGCCGCGGCCTACACCGCGGTCGATCGCGCCGAAGCCGAGGCCGGGCTCGCGCTGAAGATCAACGGCGACGCGCCCGGCCTGCTCGCGGAAGAAGCGCGCCGGCTCGGCGCGCTGCTCGTCCACTACTCGACCGACTACGTGTTCGACGGCGAGAAGGCTGCGCCGTATGTGGAAGACGACCCCACCCACCCGCTCGGCGTCTACGGCCGGACGAAACTCGCGGGCGAACGCGCGATCGCGGCGAGCGGCGCGCGCCATCTGATCCTGCGCACGAGCTGGGTGTACGGCGCGCGCGGACGCAACTTCCTGATGGCGATCCTCGCGCGCGCGCGCTCGGGCCAGCCGCTGCGCGTGGTCGCCGACCAGGTCGGCGCGCCGACTTCCAGTGCCGCGATCGCGCGCGCCACCGCCGAGTTGCTGAAGATTGTGGCTGGCTTCTCCGGCGCGGAGGGCCTCTACCACTTCACCGCCGCGGGCGAGACGAGCTGGCACGGCTTCGCGCAGGCGATCGTCGCCGGCGCAGGCTTGAAGGTGGACGTCGCGCCGATCGCGACGAGCGAGTACCCGACCGCGGCGCGCCGGCCGAAGAACTCGCGGCTCGACAACGGCAAGCTCGCGCGCGCCTTCGGCCTGCGCCTGCCAGACTGGCGATCGCAGCTCGACGAAGTGATGCGGCAACTGCCCGGCTAGGGCGGTGCGGATGCCGGCGCCGCGCGGCCCCTTGTCGGCCTTGCAAATTAGAAATTAGTTTCTAAAATGCAAGGAATGAGGAAGCGAACGGTCTCGGATCT
This sequence comes from Betaproteobacteria bacterium, assembly GCA_029858545.1. Lineage (GTDB taxonomy): Bacteria > Pseudomonadota > Gammaproteobacteria > Burkholderiales > SG8-39 > JAOUFA01. The sequence continues at coordinate 7,236 of JAOUFA010000095.1, read as the reverse complement.
GTTGCGCTCGCGCCTGGCGGGCTTCCCGGCGGCGGCGCTGGTCGGCGCTCGCCAGTGCGGCAAGACCACCCTCGCCCGGCGGTTCTCGACGCTCTATTTCGACGCCGAGCAGCCGGCCGACCGGCTGCGCCTCGACCTCCAATGGGATTCTATCGTCGCCGGCCGAAGGCTGGTGGTCATCGACGAAGCGCAGACCTGGCCGGAGTTCTTCCCGCGCCTGCGCGCCGCGATCGATGCGGATCGCCGGCGCAACGGGCGTTTCCTGCTGCTCGGTTCGGTAGCGCCGGCGCTGATGCGCGAGGTGTCCGAGTCGCTTGCCGGGCGACTGGCGCTCGTGGAATTGACGCCGTTTCTGCTCGGCGAGCTCCCCCGAGGCGCAAGTGCGCGCCTTTGGCTGAAGGGCGGGTTCCCGGATGGCGGGGTCCTGGGCGGCCGAGGCTTTCCGGCCTGGCAACGAGACTATGCGGCGTTGATGGCGCAACGCGATCTGCCGGCCTGGGGTCTGCCGGCCAAGCCGCAGGTCACGCAGCGCCTCATGTACATGCTCGCGGGCGTGCACGGGCAGATCTGGAATGCGTCGAACCTGGGCCAAAGTCTGGGTCTGAGCTACCACACGATCAATCACTACCTCGATTTTCTGCAAGGCGCGTACCTGTTGCGGCGTCTCTCGCCGTGGAGCGCGCGTCTGGGCAAGCGCCTGGTGAAAAGCCCGAAGATCTACCTGCGCGACAGCGGCCTGCTGCACGCGCTGCTCGGGATCGCCGACGAAGAAGCGCTGCTTCGCCACCCCGCGGCGGGCGCGAGCTGGGAGGGGTACGTGATCGAGCAACTGCTGGCTGGACTCGCCGCGCTCGGACTGGAGGCGGAGTCTTCGTTTCTCCGCACCAGCGACGGTCGCGAGATCGACCTGGTGTTGGGCATCGGCGCCGAATCGATTGCGATCGAGATCAAGCTCAGTTCGCGCCCCGGCCCGGACGATTTCGCGTCGCTTGATCGCGCGGCGGATCTGATCGACGCGACACAACGCTACATCGTTTGCCGGACTGCGGCGCCCATCGTCGAACGCGGGCGTGGTGTGCTGGATCTCGGCACGGCGCTCGATCGCCTGGGGCACTTCGCGGCACCGCGTGCACGGCGCGTCACCGCCCGCAAACCAGGGAGCAAGTCCCGGTCCTAGCGATATGGCGTGCCCTCAGTTGCGTCGGTAATCGTCCGCGAAGCGCTCGATGTCGTCCTCGCCGAGGTAGTCGCCCGACTGCACCTCGATGACGAAGAGCGGTTCCGCGCCGACGTTCTCCAGCCGGTGGCGCATGCCGAGCGGAATGTAGGTCGACTGGTTCGGCCCGAGCAGGATCTCCTCGGCATCGCGCGTCACTTTGGCGCGGCCCGAGACCACCACCCAGTGCTCGGCGCGGCGCCGGTGAAGCTGCAGCGAAATCTTCGCGCCGGGCTTGACCATCAGGCGCTTCACCTGGAAGCCCGCGCCCTCGTCGAGTCCCTCGTAGTAGCCCCAGGGCCGGTAGACGCGGCGGTGCGAGATGTGCTCCTCGCGCTGCTGCGCCTTGAGGTGCTCGACCGCCTGCTTCACGTCCTGCGCATGGTCCTTGTGCGCGACGAGCACCGCGTCGTCGGTTTCGACGATCAGCAGATCCTTCACGCCGACCGCGGCGACCAGCCGGCTCTCGGCGCGCACATAGGAGTTGCTCGCCTGGTCGAGATAGACGTCGCCGCGGGAGACGTTGCCGAGCGCGTCCTTCGCGCCGATGTCCCACAGCGCGCTCCACGAGCCGACGTCGCTCCACTGGAAATCGGCGGTCACCACGCTCGCGCTGCGCGTATGCTCCATCACCGCGTAGTCGATCGAGTCCGCGGGGCAGGCCGCGAACGCGGCCTCGTCCAGACGCAGGAAGTCGAGGTCGCGCGCGCCCAACGCCACCGCCTGCTCGACCGCGGCGAGGATCGCGGGGCGCTGCGCGCCGAGCTCCGCGAGATAGGTGTCGGCGCGGAACACGAAGATGCCGCTGTTCCACAGATAGTCGCCGCTCGCGAGGAACTCCTGCGCGCGCGCGAGCGTCGGCTTTTCGACGAACTCGGCCACCGGCTGCACCGCTGCTTTGCCCGTTGCCGCGGCGCGGCGGATGTAGCCGTAACCGGTATGCGGCGAATCGGGCAGCACGCCGAAGGTCACCAGGCGCGCCGCGCGCGCGGCCTCGAGCGCCGCGTCGATCGCGGCGTGAAAGCGCGCGATGTCGCCGATGCGGTGGTCCGAGGGCAGCACGAGCGCGACCGCGTCGCGCGCGTCGTCGCCGAGGGCGAGCAGCGCCGCGGCGACCGCCGGCGCGGTGTTGCGTCCCGCGGGTTCGAGCACGATCGCGCGCGGTGCGACGCCGATCTCGCGCAACTGCTCGGCGACGAGGAAGCGGTGTTCGGTGCTGCACACGACCACCGGCGCTTGCACCTGCGGCAGGCCGGCGAGGCGCGTCACGGTGTCCTGCAGCATGCTGCGCTCGCTCACCAGCGGCAGGAACTGCTTCGGCAGCGCGAGGCGCGACAGCGGCCAGAGGCGGCTGCCGCTGCCGCCGCACAACACGATGGGCACGACGCGTATCGACATGCTCAGGATCCCGTTCTCGGCAAAACCACGATGCTAGCAGAAGCCCGCCGAACCCGACTCAGCGCGCGTCGATCGCCCCCTGGTAGACCGCAAGCGTCTGCTCGCGCAGCGCGGCGAGCGAAAACTCGCCCTGCGCGCGCCGCGCTCCGGAGGCGCCCAGTCGCGCGCGCAGCGCCGCGTCGGCGAGCAACCGTTCGAGGGCCGCGGCAAGCGCGCGCGGCGCGCGCGGAGGGACCACCAGCCCGGTCTCGCCGTCGCGATTCACCCAGGTCACGCCGTTGTGCAGCTCGCAGCTCACCACCGGCTTGGCGCAGGCCATCGCCTCGAGCTGCACGATGCCGAACGCCTCGGACGGATCGACCGAGGGCAGGCAGAAGACGTCGCAGGCCTGGTAGTAGGCCGCCAGGTCCTCGTCGGGAATCCTGCCGACGAAGCGTACCCGCGTCGCGACGCCCAGTTCGAGCGCGGATTGCCGCAGCCGGGCGGTCAGCGGCCCGCTGCCGCCGATGACCAGTTGCGTGTCGGGCAGATCGGCCATCGCGCGCAGCAGGTAGTCGAGCCCCTTGTAGTACACGTGGCGCCCGACGCTGAACACCACGCGCGGACCGAATTCGGCACGCAGCGCCGCGCGCTTCGGATGCGGTCGGCTGAGGCCGCTCAGATCGAAGCCGAACGGAACGGTGACGCGTTGCGCGGGACGCGTCAGCGCGGCGAGCTGCGGCATGGAGGTGAAGTGCGCGGGAGTCGGCGCGATCACCGCCGCGGCGCGCGCCACCAGCCGCCTGAGGAACGGCCGGTACGGACCGAGCAGCAGCCTTTGCGCGACGATGTCGCTGTGCCAGGTGAGCACGAGCGGAACGTCGGCGGGCAGCGCGAGCGCGGCGAGATGCGCCATCGGATCGGGCAGATGCAGATGAGCAAGATGAAATCGATGCTCGCGGTGCAAGCGCCGCGCCGCGAGCGGCATCGCCGGGCACAGATAGACGCTCGCGAGCTTGCCGAGCGAGGGCACCGCGACCACCGGGCAGCGCCAGAAGTCCGCCATCGGCACGCCGCGATCGGCGACCAGGTTGACGTAGTTCACGTCCGCCTCGAGCGCGTCGACGAGCGAGCGGACGTGCCGTTCCAGCCCGCCGAAATCCCGGTCGGCGAGCCGGCCGAAGAGCAGCACGCGAAGTCTCTCCGCGCCGGCGCTCACTTCGCCTCCGCAAGCAGGGTCTCGACCCAGGTCCGCGGATTGTGCCGGGCGCGCCAGAGTTTCGCGAAGACGTCCACGTCGGCGCGATAGCGTGCGAGCTCGCCGGCGATCCGCTCGACCAGGCGCGGGATCTGTTCGAGGCGCGTGAACGCCTCGCCGATGCGCCGCCCGTGATCGCGCAGCGCGGCCTCGATCACGTCCGACATCCACGAGTCGGCGGGGCACAGCACCGGCACGCCGCAGCAGATCGCCTCGACGAAGATGCCCGAGGTGCTCGAGCTGTACTTGCGCGAGACGTAGGGCAGGACCACGATTGCCGCGCGCGCGAGCCAGGCGTAGTACTGCGGCGGCGGCGCCGGGCTGTCGAGCAGCTCGAGCGCGCCGCGCGGCAGGCTGCCGGCGAGTTGTTCGAGTTCCGCGAGCGCGTGCCGGATGCGCGGATCGGCGCTGGCGCGCGTCACCTGAACCATCGCGCACACGCGGCGGGCGGCGGCGCTGCGCGGCAGGCTCTCGACGAGCCGCGCAAGCTCGCAGAAACCCTTTTCCACGCGCGCCGGACCGAGAAAGGCGACGCCGAGTTCGCCGGACTCGGCGCGCGGCGCGCCGGGTGCCAGATCCACGACCGGCACCGGCAGCGTACCGACCGCTGCCACGCCGAGTGCGAGGTATTCGCGGGTCAGCCGCTCGCTGTCGGTGAACAGATGGACGCGGAATTCCCGGGCGCGCGCCAGCCCGACCAGCAATTCGGCGAAACGCGCCTCGCCGTAGCGCCCGTTGTTCACCAGCCCGGGCGAATCGCGCAGAATCAGGTCGAGGTGAACGGTCCCGGCACGCGCGGCCGGCTGCGCGCACAGCTGCCCGATCGCGATCAGTTCGTCGATGCGCGCGTGCTGCAGCAGCACGTGAATTTCTCCGTCGTGCGTCTGCGCCCGCAGGATCTGGTTCAGGCTCGACGCGAATTCGCGCGCGCGCAGCCATTGCGCGAGGCGGATCAGCCAGTGCCAGACATTGGGCACGAGCGTCGCGTGCGCGCCGGCCGCGGCATCGTGCGCAGGAAGCTTGCCGCGCAGCCGCGCGAGCGCGTGAAACGCGCGGTTCACGCGGCCTTTCAGCGCATCGAGCGGCCAGCGATTGAGTACCGTTTCGTAGCGCAGCCGATCGCCGGCAGGCGCACGAAATCCGCGATCCGCGTAGATCGTCACGTCGTCGAAATGCGCGCGGGCCGCTTCGCCGACCGCGCGGTCGTAGTTGTAGGAGTGACCCTGCAGCGATGCGAGCGTCGGGTCGACGATGAGCAGTCTGCGCATCGGCTAGGGCTGCGCGTAGACCTTGCTCGCGTAGAACCAGGCGATGGTTCTGTTCAGCCCCTCCTCGAGCGGAGTCAGCGTGTACCCGGGCAGCAGTTCGCGGATGCGATCCACGTTGAGGCACTTCGAGGTCGCGCCGACGTAGCGGCTGGTGTCGTAGCGAATGCGGTCCTCGGCATAGCCGACGAGGCGGCAGATCCGGCCGGCGAAGGCGCGGATCGAAAATTCCTCGCCCGCGCCGACGTTCACCAGATCGTTGTCGACCCGTTCGGTGAGCGCGACGAGCGCCCTGACGAAGTCGTCGACCAGCACGATTTCGCGCTTCTGGTGGCCGTCTCCCCACAGCACGACTTCCTCGCCGAACTCCTTGCCGCGAATGATCTTGCGGATCAGGTCGAAGATGAAATGCATCTGCCGCCCGTCGGTGTGGTAGCCCGGTCCGTACAGGGTCGAGGGCACGGCGCACAGGTAGCGCAGGCCGTATTGCTTGTGCAGCGCGCGCGCGCCCTGGTAGAGCATGCGCTTGGTCATCGCGTAGGTGTAGAGGCTGTCGATCGGCTCGCCGTCCATGTACTGGTCTTCGCGCAGGTCGCTCCCCGGGGCGTACGCGCAACTCGTTCCCATGAACACGAGCTTTGCCTGGGGCTGGCGCGTCGCCCACCAGGCGAGGACCTGGGTGTTGATCTGCTGGTTGACGATCCACTGCTCGCCGGGGTGGCGCAGGCAGAAGTCGCCCGCCTGGGTCCAGGCGGCCAGATGATAGATGAGGTCGTAACGCTCGCGCGCGCGGGCGTCGAGGCTGCCCTGCCGCGTGAGATCGCAGTTGCGCGAGTTGAGTCGCTCGAGGCGCGCGCCGCCCGCCTCGAGCGCCGCGCACAGGTGGCCGCCCAGAAATCCGGAACTGCCGGTGACGAGGACGTTCACGCCGGGCGCTCCGGATCGACGGGGAAGTAGAACTCCACGCCCCGGTCGATCAGCGCCCGGTTGTTGGCGAGGATCTCCTTCTTGAAGTTCCAGGCGAGCACGTAGTAGATATCGGGCGGCTTCGCGACCTCGGCCTCGATCGCGATCGGAATGTGCATGCCGGGCGAATACAGGCCGCGGCGCAGCTCGTTCTTCTCCACCAGGCACTCGATGACGTCGGGCCCGATGCCGAAGTAGTTGAGCATCGTGTTGCCTTTGACCGGCGCGCCGAAGCCGAAGATGCGCTTGCCCGCGCGCCGCGCGTCCGTCAAATAGGCGACGTTCTCCGCCCTCATGGTCTCGATGCGCGCCGCGAAGCGCCGGTACGCGGCGAGCGTGTTGCAGCCCGCGGCGGCTTCCGCGGCACGCATCGCGGCGAGCCGCTCGGACGGCGCGTGCCGGCCGCGGTGCGTGACGAAACCGATGATCGAGCCGCCATGGATCGGCGCGAGCCGCGCGTCGAACATCGCCAGGCCGTGGCGCGCGAGCAGCGTCTCGATCGTCTCGAGGGTGTAGTAGAGCAGGTGCTCGTGATAGATCTGGTCGAAGGCCAGGTTTTCGACGATGCTCTTCATGTAGAGGAACTGCACCACGAACACTCCGTCGTCGTTCAGCCCCTCGCGGATCGCCTCGCACACCGAGTGCAGCTCCTCGAGGTGGAAGAACACGCCGGATGCGTTGACCACGTCGAACCTGCGGCCGAGGCCGCGCAGCGTGTCGAGGTTGAAGAACGCGTTGAGCGTCGGCACGCCGGCCTCGTTGGCGATGCGTGCGGTCGTCTTGGAGGATTCGACCCCCAGCACCTCGTAGCCGAGCGCCTGAAAGTGCTTCAGCTGGGTGCCGTCGTTCGAACCGATATCGAGCACCGATTTGACCCGGCGGTCGCCGAGAAAGCGCTCGTCCACCTCGCGCGCGACGGCGCGGAAATGTTCCGACAGCGAGTTCGTCACCCCCGACAAATAGGTGTGATCGCCGAACATGATTTCCTTCTTCACCGTGTAGTCGAGCTGCACGGTGTGGCAATCGAGGCAGAACAGCACGCGCAAAGGGTAGAACGGCTCGCGGCCGACTTCGTCTCGGCGCAGGAAGTGGTTGCACCAGGGCTGCTTGCCCAGGTCGACCGCCGGCTCGAGGCGGGCCGAATCGCAGACGCG
>JAOUFA010000520.1 GCA_029858545.1 Betaproteobacteria bacterium | reverse complement strand
AGATATCGACTGCCGATCCGTCCTGCACAAATCGCAGTTCCTCGATCCTCTGCTCCAGTTCGAAGATCGGCTGCTCAAACTCGAGATATGTGGTCTTCATGGGGAGTCGGATTTTACGCCGAAGTCAGGCTCCCTGCCGTAGGTCAGTATTCCACCGGCAGTGGGTCGAGCGAACGCCACAAATACCAGGTCGCCACCGAACGCCAGGGGCGCCATGCCTGAGCCATTCGGCGAAGGCCCGCTACAGACAGACGACGTCCGTTACGATAGGCAACACTGACCGCGCGCTGCAACCCCAGATCGTCCACCGGCAGCACATCGGGTCGCAGCAGATTGAAAATTAGGAACATCTCGGCAGTCCAACGGCCGATGCCACGCACCCGCACCAGATCGGCAATCACCTCCTCGTCGTTGAGTTCCTGCCACTGACGCACGCACACGGTCCCTGCCTCGAAATGTCTCGCAAGGTCGGCGATGTACTCGGTCTTGCGCTCCGATAGTCCGCAGGCACGCAACACGGTACGCTCCAATACGAGCACCGACGCGGGAGTCACGCCCGGCGCCGCCATGCACAAGCGATCCCAAACGCTCTGTGCCGCCCTTACTGAAATCTGCTGACCGACAATCGAACGTGCCAGGGTCTGGAACGGATCGGCGCGCGATTGAAGATGAATCCGGGGATAGCTCCGGATGATCGCGCCGAGAACCGGATCATTGCGTGCGAGTTCACGCTTCGCCGTCGCCCAGTACGCGGGAGCCGCGGCCAATTCTTGTTTTCCCCGCGCCATCATTTCGCATTTTTCATACGCGCACCGCAAGCGGGAGATTGACGAGCAGATTCTGAGGTTTCATACGCAGTACATCGCCACCGTTCGCGCTGAGTGCCAGGTACACCGGCCGTCCTGCGAGATCGGAGCGCATATCCGCAGGATCGGCAAATTCCATGCGAAACAGCGCCAGAACGCGCCGCATGCGCGCTTCATCGATGTCCTGACCGTTCCAGATCTCGTCCAGCAACACGCTCGATTCGGCGTCCAGCCCCAGGTGCCACGCCCAACGCTTGTCGTCAATACGCGGCATGGGGGTCACCGTGCTTCGCACGCCGAGCAAGTGTGCCACCCAAGCCTCGATCACGCGGCAAAACGCGTCCAGATTCGCGCTCCCGTAGGCGAGACTGATCGCCGTGTCGTAGCGCGACTCGCGCTCCCAGTACGAAGCCGCATTGTTGCGGTCGAGCACGTCGAGATTGAGCGTTCCGATCGGCGCCTGCGCCTCGGCGATCATGCGCCCGAGCGCGGTACCGCCTATCGCCCCCCCGGCCGAGCGCAACTCGATCGTCTCCAAGTCCGCAAGAAGTGGGTGCCCGTCGAGCAGCGCGAATTTCTGCTCGCGAAAGAACAACTCCCCCGTGCGCAGGCACAACGCATCCTCGCAATCCGCCAGGATGTTGCGAAGAATGACATTCGCCATCTGATCAACAAACAGCGGCGGAACGTCCACACCGCTCCTGAAGAGATCCACATAGCAGCGCTCGACGGTGCCCGCATTCAGCAAACGCTGCCTGAAACGCAGCAGAATGCGGTAGTTGTCACGCACATCCGTGTCACGCAGTACGTCGAGTTCCTCCTCGCTCACCTCGCGCCGCGGCGCGTCCATGAGTTCCGCGTGCAACGCGCGCTCGGCATCGCATGACTCCTCGACAGGATGAATTTCGGGTCTGAGATAGTATGCGCGCAGGAAATCGTCGGTGACCGCAAGCCGGCCCGCCGAATCCCGAGCCAGCAAATGAAAGCCACTATGGCGCCAGAAATCAGGCACGCGGTGCGCCGCGGGCGGTCCGCGTGTTCACGCGGACGAGAGTACCAAACGCGAATGCGCCGCGAGATGCTGCCGCAGAAACTCCATCTGGTCGGCAAAGATGCGGCGATTGGTAAGTATCAGATATTCGGCCTTATTCGGCACATAAGGTGCGTACAGCAACTCCATTCCGGCTTCCTCGGGCACCCGGTTGCGCTTATGCCCGTTGCACTGCCTACAGGCGGTAACCACATTCATCCAGGTATCCTTTCCACCGCGCGACAATGGCCTGATGTGATCGCGTGTCAGCCTGAAATAGCCGCACTCCGCCCCGCAGTAAGCGCAGACATGCCGATCACGGCGAAAGAGCTCGCGATTGTTGAGCGGCGGCACCTGATGGAACCCCTTCGCGGCGAGCGCCCGGCCCTTGATCGCAACGATCGAATGTGCGGTGATCGTCGAGCGTTCGCCAGTCAGGCGCGATATCCCACCATGAAAAGTAAAGGTTTGCTCACCCAGCGTCCAGGCGACCAGATTCTTCGCATAATAAAAGCACGCCAGCTGCCAGCTGATCCAGCGATGCGGCACGCCGTGGCTGTCGAGCGAGAGGATGAGGGGGCCGTCCATCGATTTCACCTGTTCCGCAGCACATTTTGCCAATCCCGCGAGACCTTGGCAATGACCCGAAAAACAACGAGCTACGAGACCTCCCTCACCAGCTTTGCAAGCTATC